>CAZUTK010000028.1:0-34378 GCA_964623265.1 uncultured bacterium
GAGCCAGGAACCGATCGCGAAGCCCAAAAAACAGCGCTTCCGCGGCGGTTGAAGGTCGCCATACCGGCGGGAAGCCGGACCGGTCTTCTTGCCCCAGCATTTCCGGCGAGCTGCGATAAATCCATTTCTTCCAGAACTTTACCAGTTTGGAATCCGGCATAAACGGAAGGTGCAAGCAGATGTCTTCTGGAAAACCGGACGAAGAGGGAAAGAAAGTGATGAAACGGCACTCGTGTCCGCGCCGGCGATGGCCGAGTTGAAACAAGGTCAAATTGCCGGAGATATGTTCCGGACTGATGTAGAGAATCTTCGCCATTTCCGCGCCGTTTCCATCATCTGGTTGTCGCGCCGAGTTTCCACGGATGATCTTCGAAAAGACCCAATTCCGACGAGCACTGCGGCGATAGGAGTCTGCGGAAGAATGCGGGCTTCAATACACTTGATAAACCAGGGTAACTTGAAAGACCCGGTCATCGAAATTCTTGATGCTGCTGACGGTGGGATCCGGAGAATCGGTGCGGCGCAGGTCGTAGGTAAAACTGAATTCGAGATCGAGGATCTGCAGCGGCGAAACAATCAAGGACGGATTCCATTTATCCCTCCGGTCTTTCCTGCCGGCATGGAAGGGATCCTGCGAGAGCGATTGCGCGCTCTGATAATAACGGACCGAACGTGAAAAAGATAAATTCACCTTCCAATCCCAGTACAACTCAACGGGCAGCAGATAAGAAACATCGAAGGAATACTGGTCCTCTTCATAAGATCCGTCTCCGTATTCCGCATCGCTTAATGGATCGGTGGAAGGAAGAAGAGAACTTTGATTGAAGCCGACGTTATCGGCGGATTTGAAGCGGTAACCTAGTGATACAGTCAAGTCTTGAATGCCGCCGTATGTCCCGCTGATTCCCAAAAAATATGCTTCCATGTCGTATTCCGTGAAATACTTGTTGTAATAAATGAATTCGCGCCCCGCTTCCCCCTCGATTTCGTACGGCGGCAGACGATACCGGAAGCGCACCGCCGGCTGGTACAGATCGAAGCGGCAGCTGTGGAATTCATTCGTATCCCGATCGCGGTAAATCCGCAAATAGTAGCCGGGCATATATAAATACTGCAGGAAAAGATAGTAGCGATATCGGTAGGAGAATCTGCCCAGAAAATAATGGGTTTGATAATTGTTGATGGGGTTCACCGCATAAAGATTGGCTTTCGCGGAATAATACGGGCGAAACTTGATTCTCTTGCTGATGTCGAGATCCGCGTAGGCGCGCAGACCGAAGGAATTCACCCAGTCATCGGTGGTGGTGATTTCCGATGGTGTAAACTCGGTGTTGGTCTTGAATCGTTCGAGATCGCGGCTGGAGTATTTCAGGATGTTGTCATCGTACGTAGTCGAGTATGTGACGCGGATATTGAAGGGGTATTTCGTCTTCGCGTCGGGGGGATCAGCGAGTGGAAACGCTACCGTCAGGAAGAAAAGCAACAGACTGAAATACGTCGTACTTCGCTGCATCAGGAATCAAGAGTTATTCGTTAAATCCTTGCGCGGGATGAAAAACCGCATCAGCGCACTGCGGCCGTTGTCCACGATTTCGAAACGGTACTCGTGTTTTCCCTTCGGCACCTCGATGAAAAACTTGGCGCCTCTGCCGAGCACCTTCGCGCTTGCAACTCGATATTCCGCCGCTTCGGAGGGTTTGGAACGCAGCGGAAAAACCTGCTTTTCTCTGCCGTCTTCGAGCACTCGAATGCGAAACTTCTGATCGGTGATCATCGTCGGATCGAATTCCAGCCGGGACAGCACCTGGATCGTCGTCGGTCCAATCAGAGAGATCTGGATGGAATCCTGGGTTCCCAGACGATAATACGTGACTTCCTCCTCTTTGACGACGACCGGCACCGCCGAGGTGAACCTGGATGGGCTGAAGGCGACGTTTTTCGCATCGGATGCGACTTCCGCCCCACGTTCGTAAAAACGCAGATACAGTTTATAGGATGCTTTGGATCCGACGTAGAAGCGATACGTATGCTTTCCTTCCGGCACTTGGATGTAAATGCTGCGGGAATTCGCCAGCCGGACTTTTTTATCCGAAGCCAGCACCGCCGAAGCTGAAGCCGTTGAACTGCGTCGGAACGTGGCTTTCTTGCCGTCTTCACGCTCGTAACGCAGGTAATAGCGCTTCTCCCCGCCTCCTTTGCCGAATTCAATGCGGGAAAGCACGCGCAATGTGGTAGGTCCCTGCACCGTGACGGTGATGGATTCCTTCTTCATCAATGGAAAATAGGTGACTTGCTTGCCCAAAACCAGCACTTTTTGCGGCGCGGGTGCTTTGTCGGGCTTCAGCGATTTCCAGGTGAATCCGTTCTGAGCTTCCGCTGTCAGACAGAGGAAAAATGTCAGGCAGAAGAGAAGGAATCGGAGGCGATGGCGACTAAGGTTCATGACTTGACCGCACAATTGTTCAGATAAGCGTATCAGGATCCACTCCTTCTTCACGAAGTTTGTATTTATCCCGATCCAGAAGCACGATCGCGAACAACATCGCGAAGAGGAGCGCGGCAGAAAAACCGGCGATTTTCAGATTGTACTTCTCTACTTTGAAGATCTTCCCGGATCCCACCGGCGGCAGCGGCACCGGCGATCTCGGCAAACCGTAACTCTCGGCGATTTTATCCACATTCAGAAGATGAATCACAGGGGTTCCCTCTTCCCATATCTGCAGCAGCAACCCTTTCGCCGGGTAATTCATCGGACGATACACCATATTCAAGCCGGGTGGAATCATATTCCCCACCTCATTCGACCCGAGCACGGCGGCGCCGCCGCCCACATTGATGAAGACTTTGTACGGCTTGCCTTCCGAGTGTTCGTTGTAGATGGTGCGGCGTTGATGAATCATTTCCTCGAGGGATTTTCCGGCGATCAGAGGGACCTCATTTCGCTGAATCGCTTCTTCAATCAAGATGCGACCCGCCTGTGAAAGCGATCTGCCGATATCCTCCCCTCCGCCGATGGAAGCGGCGATGGAACGGTGGTGTATGATCCCATGGTCGTAGAGGATCTTCTCCATATCCAGATAGGTGAACTCCGGTTCGTTCGCCCCCCACATCGAAGAGCCGACCGAAGTGATGATCACCGGTGTGACCTCCAGCGTCTCGCAGGCGACGATCACTGCAATATTCAACGCGGGAAAGGATCCGGTGAAGGCGACGGCGACGCGATCTCCTTTCTGCACGCCGGCGTCTATCAGCATTTGCAAGACCACTGCGGCGAAATTGGGGTTGATCGTGGTGAGTTTGGCGCCCAAGTCTCCTTGATCCGTAGTGATCAAGCTGTATTGCAATCCCACCAGCGCGCTCTGATTGGGATCGTTCACTTCATCTAACGCCCAACCGGCGTCCGCTCGATTGCGCCGCAGTGCTTCCAGCGCCTGCTGCATTTTCCGGGCGGCTTGAATTTTCAGGTCGTAGTTGGGTTGACGAACCTGCACGCGGCTGTTTTCCGACCAGTAGAACAGTGCGGCAGAAAGCAGCATCAAGAAGATCAGCGTGCGCTTGGATTTGATGGAAGGTCTGTACATCAGCCGATAATCTCCCCGCCTGTAATCAGCATGAGCAAGAGCCGGACTGCGGATGCGGCGATCACAACGCCGGCAATGGTTTGCAGCAAGCCCTGCCGCTCCATCCAATTGGCGATCAGACCGGGTATGATGAATCCGATCGCTTGCATACGAACGTCAATCTCAAAGACATGATGCAGGACCAACTGCCGGGAGAGGTAACCGAGGATGAAACCGATCAGGATCGCCAGCACCATGCGCCGCCGCCCGTAAATAAAAATGTAGTGCGAAGCGGCGCGCAACAGCAGAAACGTCAAGAACGACACGACCAGCGTCCCAATGAGCTTGAAGGGATCGTCAAGTTCCAAGGCGACATATCCGGGCACCACGATCCCGCCGGCCGCGACCCCGAAGAATTCGCTGAACAGCAAGCTGAAGACGACGCCCAAACCGACCGCAATTTCAACCACTGATTCTCTCCTTCTCCTGCTCCTTGCCTTTATCTCTGAAATAGAAGGCGACTCCGAGTCCGCCCGCACCCATATTCCCCATCGCGAGCACGATGCCGCGATCCTGTACAAGTTCGAAAATCTTTTGATAGACCGCTTCCCGCGTCGTCATCCCTAACTCGACGACTTTGGAGGCATCAATATTATAGCGTCGGTAGAACTGCGCCAGCATCTGCGTTTTTTCACCAATGCTAACCAAATGATCAAATTGAATATTCTCACTGACCATCTCCAATAGTTGCAACGAACGATCGAACCGATCCGCACGCGTGTTCAACAGCACAATCACTTTGCCGGAATCCGGATAAATGGATTTCACTCTCTGCCAGATCGCCAGCGTGGATTCCGGATCGTTCGCCGCCAGCGCGTTGACGAAGCGGATTTCTTTCCCGTCTTCGCGGGTGGAATAGAGTCTTAATGCGCCGACATCGGGATGAGATTTATACATCGCTTCCAGAGCCGCCTCGTCGGGAATCTTCAAATAACGTCCGATTCCCAGAGCAATGGCTACATTTTCGCGATGCTCCAGATGATCAAAATTGCGCATCGCTTCTTCCGGCACGATGCTCTCATCCACTGGGATGATCTTCACTCCCATCTTACGGGCGACCTCTTCCATCAGCGGCAGCATCTTCTTTTCCGCGGTGAATAACACGCCGTGATCCGGCAGGGTATTTAGTAGAGATCGCGTGACATTCTCTAGAGTCGGTCCCATTTCGCGCAGATGATCGGGGCGGCAATTGGTGATCACCCCGATGGTGGCGCGCACCATTTTATGTTCGCAGATCCATTGATATTCCGGCATCACCGCCATGCACTCGATGACCATCGCCTGCGGATTGCGCTTGCGGATATAGCGGACAATCTTGACCTGCTCGATGACGTTGGCTCGCTGAGCCCGCAGGATGGGGACTTCCAATCCCTTGTCGTCAATGATGCGGGGAAGCGTGCCCGTCACTTTTGCGTAAGTCCGATAGCCTCCGGCGCGCAACGTCGCCGCAATCAGACGAGTCACAGAGGATTTTCCGCGTGTGCCGTTGACGTGAACTCGGATCGGTATCGAGGAAAGATTGCGCTGATGAGAGTGATATTCCCAGAAACCGTAAACGAGAAGCAGAATGGTGATGATGAGGATGACGATCATAGATCTGTCTGGTCAATCCGTTCAGCGGCTTGAGCAAGCTGTGCAGTATCGGCGCAAATCATTCATATATCGGCTGTAGGAGCGCCGTCCAGCAAGGCAAGGGCAATCTCAACCTCAGAAAAAGAGCAAATAACATACCTGTCTCATCGAACTACCGGCTTGAATCCCATTCTATCGCGATCGTCCCGGGTTCGAGACTCAATGCGGACTTCAGAGCGGCGATCGCCACTTCGCGCTGGCTGTCGTCCGGCGGCTGAGTCGTCAATCGCTGCAGAGCCAAACCGGGCGCGATCAATAGGCGAAAGAGCATGCGATCGCTGTAATGGTCGGATAAACGCAGAAATTCGTATGAAACTCCGGCAACCAGCGGGAGAAACGGGAGGTGCACCAGCAATCGGGTCACGGCATTGGGATAGGCTCCCCATACCGCCACGACGAAGATGTCGAAGAGGACGAAAAGCGCCATGACGACCAGCGCCGTGATCAGCAGGAAGCTGGTGCCGCAGCGAGGGTGAAACCGCGACCGATGACGGACGCCTTCCGGAGATAAGTCGCCCCCTTCCTCATAAGTGAAGATGGATTGATGTTCTGCGCCGTGATATTCGAAGATGCGCCGCACGTCTTTCAACCTGGAAATGACGGCGAGATATCCAAGAAAGAGGAAAATGCGCGTCCCGCCGGCAACCAGATGAAACAAAGGTTGATTGTCTCCGGTCTTTAAAATCTGCGCCAGTTCGTAGGGAATCCACATAAAGAGGGCGACCGCCAACAGAGATGCCAAGACCAACGAAAAGACCAGACCGACGGACTCCCGTTTTTTCTGCGTCTGCGTCCGGGGTTGATGATCTAAGGCAACTTCAGCCGACCAGTTTAGCGTTCGAATGCCCAGAACCAACGCTTCCGCCAGCGATACCGCCCCGCGCACGATCGGCAGCGAAAGCAGCTTATGGCGGCGATGCCAGGTTCGACTCTCCCAGATTTTCCGCACGATCTCTCCATCCGGGAGCCGCACCGCGGCGCTGACCCGATCCGGCCCGCGCATCATAACGCCTTCGATGATCGCCTGACCGCCGACCCGCGGTTTCCCCTTTTTCTCCGAGACCGACACCCTTATTCGGCTTTCGGTTCGGACCGGTATTTCTTCATGAACTTGTCCACCCGACCGGCGGTGTCGATCAGCTTCTGGCGCCCGGTGAAGAAGGGGTGACAGGCGGCGCAGATATCCACCCGCATATCCCCGACCGTGGAACGGGTGAGAAACTCGTTGCCGCAGGCGCAATGCACCTTCGCCATCTGGTACACTGGATGAATTTCTTTTTTCATTTTTAGTTTCCAATTTTTACTTAACTTTAAAATATAAAATTTTTCAGAGTCTAATACAAGCCCTTTCACGTTCGATTTATATACAAAATTCGCTATCTCGCGCCACATACCAAATTCGAATCAGAAAAATTTATTTCCTTGACTTTCCGCTGTAAATATGCTATATTATTAAAATAAGCTCCATAATAAACCTCGAGGATATGCATATGCTGCGAATCTTGATCCGATGGTTTCTCGCCGTACTACCGGCTTGCAGCGCCTTCGCCCAGATCATCATTACTGCGCAGGAAGTGCCGCACCAGGCGGGTGTTCAATATCAGTACTTCGAGATTTCCGAGGATTCCATTCTGGTCAACGTTGGCGCACCCGGCGGTCCCCATGTTTGGGATTTCTCGCAAGGAGACACGTCCATCGTCACCACAGACCTCTACTTGAATCCTCATTCTTCGCCGCCGCAGTATTCCCGCGCCAACGTTGTCGTCCAGACCGACCAGTTGAACCTCTTCGGTATTTCCGATCCCGGTGTCCTCTATTATTGGTTAGGTCCACCTCGATTTATCCTCGGAGCCGTAACTACCACCTACCAGGGCACCCCTATCGCCTTAGATTTTCAACCCTATGTCACGCAGCTCCCTCTTCCCTTGCAGATGGGCTCAGCCTGGACCAACAACATCAATCTTGACGAAGTCTTCAACATCTCTGGCACCGAATACCGGATCGAATTGCACGCCGTCCTGAACAGCCTTGTGGACGCATTCGGCGCCGTGTATGTGCCGCAGGGCAATTTCGAAACGCTGCGCATCCGCAATCTGGTCACTTTCGACCTGACGGTTTACATCCGGATTTTCTTCGTCTGGGTACCTATCTATACTGGCTCCGGTTCCAGCGTGAATTATGACTGGCGCGCCGAAAACGTGGGTTCCGTTCTGACCATCACCACTCCATCGCCCGATCCGGGCTATGTCTGGGCGAGCGGATTGCGGCGCCTGATGAACGTCACCTCCGCGGATTCTGATGAGCAGCCACTGGCTCTGACGTTGCGGAATGCGCTCACCACGGCATCTTTGGAGACAATCCACCCGAATCCCTTCAACGCGCAAACGACGATTGTGTACAATTTATCCGAGCCGGCGCAGGTGGAGTTGAGCATCTTCGATCTGCTAGGCAGGCAGGTGGCTAAGCTGGATCAAGGGTATCGAGAAAACGGCAGACATCAAGCGGTCTGGTCGCCCGTAACGCTGGCGGCAGGTGTGTACATCGTTCAGATCCGCGCGGATCGGGAAACATCGCGCCAAGTCGTACTCTACCTGAAATAAGCGAAGAGAACAGGCGAATCAGTAATTCAGGTTGAATTCCCTCTCGATTTCTTCCGCGGAGACCGCTTCATCGAGGTAGTGATTCTTATCGAAATTGGTCCAGCGGGCGTTGGGCCGGCGACGGGTGATGCGGCGGACATTGAGCAGATGCGTTACGGTGATGTTATCCGTCGTGTTGTTGTTGGCGCTGGAACCGCAGCCGAGGGTGAAGGAGGGCCTAAGACGGTTTTCCATTCCCCCGAGCGCGCCGAAAGTCGAAGGGATGTTCACTAAGATGCGGCTGGCTTCAATGGCTTTTGAAAAGTATTGGATGCGTTCATCCGTGTTGGAATAGATCACGGCGGTGTGTCCCAATCCGCCGAAGTGAGTAATTTCGCTGCAACGCCGGATGGCGGCATCGAAATCCTCTTCGATATAAAAAGCCAGAATCGGCGCCAGAATCTCGGCGGAAAGCGGATAATCCGGTCCGACACCATCCAAACGGGCAATCAAGAGCCTTGTGTCCGGCGGAACCTGGATCCCGGCGCTGCGGGCGATCTGTTCCACAGATTGGCCCACGACGGTCGCCGTCATCATCTTGCGCTCCTGGTTATAAGCGATCTTTCCCACTTTTTCAATCTCTTCGGGCGACAGAAAATACGCGCCTTGCTTCTCAAACTCAGCCTGAATCGCTGGCGCAACCTCCTTTTTCACCACGACGGCTTGTTCCGACGCGCACACGGTTCCATTATCGAACGTTTTCGATGACATAATGCTGCGCACCGCGTAGGCAAAATCCGCAGTGGCTCCGATGTACACCGGAACATTCCCCGGTCCTACGCCGATGGCAGGCGTGCCGGAAGTGTAAGCCTTCCGCACAATGGAATTCGTCCCCGTCGCAAGCACCAGCGACAGCTTACGGTGGCTCATCAACTCCTGCAGGGACTGCTCGGAAAGCACGGGAATCCACTGGATGCAATCGGTCGGAGCTCCGGCGCTTAAGGCCGCCTCATAGCCAATTTGAGCAGTAACACAGACGCAGTTCTTCGCCGCCTGCGGAGGACTGATGATCAAGGGATTACGTGTCTTCATTGCAATGAGCATCTTGAAGATAGCAGTGGAGGTTGGATTGGTCACCGGTATCAAACCGAGAAGCGGCCCCAGAGGCTGCGCTACTTCGATCATCCCGTTGCGGGGATCTTCGGAAATGACGCCGACGGTGCGCTGATCTTTGATATCCTCATACACCAATTGCGCGGCGATGACGTTCTTCAATACTTTGTGCTGCCAAACGCCCATCCCGGTCTCTTCGAACGCCATCTTGGCGAGCTTCACTCGATTTTGCAGAGCCGCCAGATAGACGGCGCGCACAATGCGGTCTGTCTCGCGTTGATCCAGCTCCCTGAATTTGCGGGCTGCCTTTTCCGCGCGGTTCATCATTTCATCAATCTGCGCCATAGGAATTCCTGCTTAGTACGGCGGTTAATGTGCTTTTCATTATAGATTACTAATATAAATGAAAAATGCCAATCCGCATAGACTGGAATTGACATTTTCGCATAGAATACTCTGATCGGATTCTCTGATTACACTGTCTTTAATTTTAAGCGATATTCTTCAACGACCGAATTCTGAGGTTCTCAATAGGCGATTTCGTAGTTCTTTTCCGGCATTCTCTTCACGTGCTAAATGCCGCGGCTTGAAGAACGTTCTGCGAAACTCGGTGACAATCAGCGCAGACTCTGCAGAAATTTGAGAGTCTCGACCTTACCGTCAAAATCGAGATTGAGAATTCGGTTCAACAGCTCCAGGTCGAGATTCGACAGCTTGATTTGCGTCGTTTCCCGCGCAGGCGTCGGAATTATTCGCCCTGTTTGCTCCGGTTTGTCGCCGGTTTGTTCGGCGGTCTGAAGGGCGGAAGCCGGTTCCTCTTCCCGCATGGCGAAGAACTCCGCTTCGCTTAGTCCCAAACCTTGCAGGATTTTATTGAGGGTATGTTCTCTGACTTTCCGTTTTCCAGACTCGAGGTGTCCTATGGTCAATGCACTGACCTGCGCCAATTTAGCCAGTTTGGACTGCGAATACCCTTTTCGAAACCGCCAGTATTTCAACGGCTCTACGATATTCATCGTTGATCTTCTGTTTAACATCGTCTCTCCGAATTTGAGAATTTGGATCGAGTGTTCTTTCGCTGTCTCTCGTTAATCTAATCTGGAGATAGCCTCCAAGAGGATTTTGCGGCGAAGATGATCCCGGACGAGAATCTTCTGCTCTTCAGGCAGTTGCAGAGCTTGCTGGATCAGTTCGAGATCCAGCGGCGTTACATTGATTTTTCCCGAGGGGATTCCCGCAACCGAAGGAGCCTTGCGCACCGGACGGGAAGTACGGCTCTGCTGTCTGGGTTGACGTTCTCTTTTCGGTTTTTCCGCCTTAGGCGGTTGCGGCGGCGGTTGATGGAGTTTCTGCACAATTTCCGCGTTCTGCTTTTCCCAAGCTTCCGCCTGCAACAGATAGGGGATCAATTCCTGAAACGGCGGACCTTCATGGTAGCCGTTCTGGATGAGCTCAACCATCCGTCCGGATAAAGGAGACCGGTAATCATTCAGGATATTGTACCCTTTTTCCCGCAGAAATTCGATCAGCGATGAGCTCGATATGCGAACGACGCGGGAGATGTCGCTGATACGCACAGGTTTCAATTTCATTGCCACTGCTCCGGCACGTCTGCCGCACGAATTTTCCATTGATTTCGTCGGATCGGATGAAATGATATCGGCTGTGATGAGATAGGATAGTGAAGGCGCGGCATTTTCTTCTGAGGAATGATGATTTATTGCGAGAATCCTCGATAAGCTATATATAAAATATAATCATTTACCAATAAGTATGCAAGGATAATCCGCATAATTCTATAACGAATACAACTCCTATGAATCTTCCGTTTGACGAGCGCTTCCTGATATCCCTTGCAGCCGTTATCCTCGCGTTCTGCGCGGTTTTTTCCATACAGCGGAATGCGGCGGAGCGGTCGAACTTGTTGAAATACAGCACTTCGATTCTCTCCGGCGCGCTGATACTTTTCTATTATTTTGCGGTAAAAGATCCCTCTCACGGGATGGCGATTCTGCTGCTGCCCATCGTCACGCTCTGGCTGCGCTGGCGCCGGCAACAAACCGGAAGACCCGGCATTTCGGACGGGAGATTCGCTCTGGGACAGATCGCGTTCTGCCTGCTGTATTTATTGACCATCTGGATGCAGGAAGGTTAAAAGCGATGTCCTATATTGAAATAGAACTGATCTCGGGCTGAGAATTTCGAACTTTCGAAGAGATGACCGTAGGTGAGCGAAATCGGTCCGATGATCGTGTCCATCGCGAAACTCAAACCGATCCCCGTAAGAATATCGTCGGACGACAGATCGCTCTGCACTTTTTCCCAGACCCCTCCTATGTTTCCTTCCAGAGTAACATATGCGTCGGCGATAACACGGCTGATTAAATCTTCCCGCAAAGCCAGGCTCATACTGAGGATCTGACGGCCCGCAGTTTCACTCTCGTGCAAGCCGAGAAAAGACCGTTCGCCACCCATCCGGAACCACTCCGAAAAAGGCGCGGCTTGATCGCAGATTCCTCCCCGCAACTCCGTCAAAATCGTCAGACGGGAAGTAAGAGGATAAACATCTTTCAGTTGCGCATAGATGCGGTTGAAAGAGACCTCGCCGCCTAATGCCGGCGCCGCGGATTCGAGCAGCAGTTCGTAACGCCTTCCGGTCTTCGGAAACTCCGTTCGATCTTGAGTGTCTATTTCCGAACGCAGGAAGACGCGGCGGATGTCGAGTTCTGCAGGACTGGCGCGATGATCACTTAGGATCTGTTCGACGCGCAAGCCGAAAATCACATGCCCCCAGGTGCGGAATTGCTGACCGATGTAGACCTGCCCGCCTTTTCTAAGGAAATGATATAGACCCGATGAATTACCCGCAGCATCGTAATAGCGATATTCCGAGCGCGTCGCTTCAATCGCCGCCGCTCCTTCCAAATACGTGTGAAAAATCGCCAAATTCCTGTATGTCAAACCGTACCTTTCGTCAAATTCGCCGTATTTCACCATGGAAGTCAGGCTGCCGCCCAGCTTGGGCAGAGCCGCATAAGTCAACTCAAGAAAGCCGCGCCCGTTTCTCTCCGTATCCATACCCGCACCCAACCTCAGCCTCGGCAACGGGCTTTCCACGATTTTGATCGTCACGGTGTCTCGTTGAATCGTCGCTCGGACGCTGTTGAAGAGATCGCTGCCGAATAACTCTTCCACCCCTCGATTCAAATCCGACAGATTTAACGGTGCATCGGGCTTGACGTTGAAATCCCGCAGGATGCGCCCTTCGCTTAAATAATGGGCCCCTTGCACCTCCACTCCTCTGACGACGCCTTCGTCCACCCGGATATGAAGAACACCGTCCGAACTCAAGTTTACGGAAGAAAAACCCGCCAAACAGTTCCCTCTTTCTCGATACATCCGCAGGATCATCTCGAGTCGTCGTGCAGAATTCCGACTGTTCACAATCTTGCCGGTATCCTCCGCCAGAACATTGAGGAGTTCCGCAGAATCCCACTGTGTGATTCCCTCGATTTCGATCCCGCGCAGCACCGGATGGAATTCGATGATATATCTCAGGGTGTCCGCTGTGACTTCAGCGAAAGCTCGTTTGACACAGCCATCGGCGCTCATCATTTCCAGATCGCGATAGATGTCTCGACGTTGCGGCGGCACAGCCAGCAGCGAATAATGATGCGCAATGGAACGCGTCTGAAAGGCTCGGAGCAGCTCGGCGCCCTGCGGCGTCCCGCTCTTTTCTTCGAATAATACTTGGCGGATTGGGATTCGGCTTGTGTCTTGATCCCAAATTCTTTTCTGCAATCTTTCGCGTAATTCCGGCAGGATTTCCTGCGCGGCTTCGTAACCCATGCGAATGATTTGCGGCGCTTCCGTCAACGTGAAACTGCCCAGGGAGTCCGGTACGGGATGGATTGCCAGATCCGCTTGCGCGAGCAGCTCGCGGTTGCGATCCTCCTGCATCAGCGCAGTGACCTGATTGGCAATTACCCACGGCTCCCGGGGAGGATGATACAATCGCGGCGGCATCGTCACATCCACCGCCAGCACGATGTCGCCGGTGAGCCGCGCTGCCCGCACCGGAATGTTCTCCGCGACGCCGCCGTCAATTAAGAGGTGATCCTCGACCTGCACCGGTGAGATCAGCAACGGCAGCGCCATAGAGCTCAGCAATGCTTCCGACAGATCACCGCGGCGAAACAGCACCCGTTCGCCCGTGTAGATATCAACGCTCACTGCGGCAAAATCAATGGGAAAATCGCCGAACTCATAAAGGTTGCAATAAGGCGCTCTGTTGACTTTGTCCAGCAGCAGATTTGACAAGCGCTGGCCGGCGGAGAGCGCGGAAGGAATGCGGGGCTTGTTATTGACAAATTGAAGCTCCAGCAGCGAGTTGGATTCGGCGCCTTTGCTGGATAGAGGCAATGTTTTTCGAGTGGGGGTATCTAAGAAGATCTCTTCCCAGGAGTAGGACGTCGCCAGATCTTCCAATTCCTGGACGGTGTAGCCTGCGGCGTATAATCCTCCGATCACCGCGCCGATGCTGGTCCCTGCGATTCCGTCTATGGGGATGTCGGCTTCGTGGAGCGCTTTGATGACGCCGATATGGGCAAACCCCCGTCCGCCGCCGCCGGAAAGAGCGAGCGCCAGCTTGGGGCGCGCGGGCAGTTGCTGCTGCGCATATCCTGCTGGTTTTTGAGGGATTGATTCACCGGGCAGCTCAATGACATATCGTTCCTGCGCCGCCGCAGCGCAGGCGGCAATTAGAATGAAGAGCGAAAAAAAGGCGGATTTCACCGGGAACTCTCATGCTTTGAAAACGATAAAAAATAAAGCATTTATGCCGAAAAATCAAGTAAAACCTGTCCGACCGCCTGTAAAAGAATGGCTTCAACACCCCTGCTGACTCTCATTTACACCGGATCAGAAGATCCGGAAACGACGGCTGTCGTATTGAATTCCCTGCGCATTTTCGGGGATGCCGTTCAATTGATCCCCCTGCATCCTTTGCCGGATGCTGGGGATGGGTTTCTTTTCACCCTGCTGCAGGGCGCGCCTCCTGCTGGGTTATCTTCTCTGATCAACCGCGCTCTTTCGGTTGCAGACGGCGAGTTTCTCGCTCTGTTTCCACCTGGCGCTCAGGCTTCTCCGAATCTTCTCTCTCTCTTAAGATCGTATGGACGTCGTTACCCTGAATCAAACTACTTTTACGGGGATTATTGCGTTCGATCCCAGACAGGTTCTCAAGATCGGATCGAGTCGAATTGTTGTCCGGACGACTTCACCGAACGGGAAGATTGGGGACCTCTGGAGATTTACCGCGTTCGGGCTTTACAGGACATCGGCGGATGCGATGAAAACCTCCACTTCCGAGCAGACTATGATCTTCGCCTGAAACTAACCGACAGCCGACCTGCCGTGCACATCCCCGAAGCGCTCTGCACTGTTCCTAAAATCACCGGGGATAATGCAAAAAACGCTTCGATTCTCTATTTTCCCGGGCGCGGCAAATTCGGCGGATTTTCCTACCTTTTTATGGACCCCGCCGAAGAAGCGGAGATCGAAGCGATCTTTTATCGAATGCTGCAGCGCCGAAACGCTTTCCTGGCGAAGCCGCCCGGTGGTAAGTTCCCGCCACCGTCGTTTACCAGTCCTCGAGTCTCGGTGGTTATCCCGGTGCACAACCGCGCCGAATTTCTGCCGAAATCCGTCGGCAGCGTGCTACAAGGATCCTTCGAGGATTTCGAAATCATTATCGTGGATAACGCCTCCGAAGACGAGACCCTCGCCGTCGCCAAGCGGCTCGCCGCCGCCGATGCCCGCATCAAAGTGATCCCCCTGGAGGACAATATCATCGCGAAGGCATTGAATATCGGCGTTGCCGCCGCACGCGGTGAATACATCGCGCAGTTGGACAGCGATGACGAATACACTCCCGACACATTGGCGGTCATAGTGGATCACCTGGATCACCATCCGGAGGAAGCTCTGGCAATCTCCTATTACGAACTGATGGATCCTGACGGTGTGACGCTGAATGAATTCGGGGTCATCAAGCATCTGGAATACAACCGCAACAACATTTTACGCGTGGACGGCGCCGGCGCCTTGCGCTGCTGGCGTCGAGCCGCCATCATCGAGCTGGGCGGCTTCAACGAGGCGGATTTCGGACATTACGGGGAAGATTACGATCTGGTATTGAAGGCATCGGAACAGTACGAAGTCGGACGAGTGCATCAAGTTCTCTACCGCTATCGCCGTCACCCTGGAAACACGGATATCCTGAGGCCCCATACTCTGAAAATCCGGAATAAAACACTTGCCCGACAACGCGCATTGCAGCGCCGACGGGAAATCAATCAGCAGAGCCTGCGATGAGCCGATTCTACATCGGTATTGACGGCGGAGCCAGCCGGTCCCGCGCCATTCTCCTCGATGACCGCGATACTGTTTTCGCCCAATCGGAAATAGACGGCGGATTGAATCCGCTGGCGATCGGCTGGGAATCATTTCGGCAAAATCTGCAGCGGCTGCTGGATCCCCTGCTTGCGGAAAGCCGTCCCGCCGGTGAACTCTCTCTCTGCGCGGGTCTAGCCGGAGCCGGCAGCGAGGAGGTTCGATTTCGAGCGGAAGAAGAAATACGCGCTGCCTACTCCTTCCGGGAAATTCGGGTCATCACGGACGCGCAGGCTGCGTTGTGGGGGGCATTCCGAGGAGGTCCCGGCTTACTATTGATCGCCGGCACCGGCAGTATCTGTCTGGGAAAGAATCCGCAGGGGCAGACGGCTCGCTGCGGCGGATTCGGCAGGTTGTTGGGGGATGAAGGCGGTGGATATTGGATGGCGATTCAGGCGATCCGCCGGGCTTTGCGCCAGTTCGACCGCGAAGCGGACGCTCCGCTGGCGGATTCGATCCTCCGCGAATTTCGCGTAAGCCGTCTGACGGAATTGCCGCCACTCGTGCACAGCGGGCAGCTTTCCCCAGATCGAATCGCCCGGCTCGCGGAAACCATCCTGACAGAATCTTCGTCGAACCCGGAAGCGGATGCGATCGTGCGCGCCGCCGCGGGATATCTCGCGCAACTCGCGATCGACACGGCTGAAAAGTTGAAAATGGATCAGCCCGATCTGGCGCTCTGGGGTGGTTTGTGGCAATCGCCTGGAAGAGAATTGCGACGACATCTGCAGGAAGTGCTCAAAGCGGCTCGTTTCTCCTGTACATTAACGGAGCCCGCGGAACCGCCTCAGCGGGGGGCAATCCTCTTTATGCGCGGAATCATATCTTAACGCTGCGGGATGCTGCAGAGAAACGTCAGCGGTGAATCATCCCGCGCGCGAAATTGATGAACTTCATCCGGCTTCACGAAAACGGAATCACCGGGCTTTAACTCCAAATCCACCGCTTCTCCTGCGAGAAAACCTTCCCCTTCCAGGATATAAACCACATGCTCCCAAGGGTGGCTGTGGTGAGGCGTGCAGCCGCCGGATTCCAGTTCAATTCGCCGCATAATGAAATTCGGCGCACCGTCAGCCGGACCGATCAAGACCGCAATCCTGGCGTTCTTAGCGCCTTCATCTCTGACCGGCGCAAAAGATACATCTGTACTGCTTTTTACCAGCAAGACCCTACTCCTTCGTCGGGCTATAGACCCCGATCCGCATCCGTATTTGGATCCTTCCGAATGCTCATATAATTCAACGCCAGCCGCATATAATCCCGCGCGGATTGGCGGATGCCCTCGATCTCTTTCGGACTCAACGCCCGTTTGATTTCCGCAGGATTGCCCGCAACCAGTTGCCCGGAAGGCACTCGGAATTTCGGCCGAACGACCGATCCTGCCGCCACCATGCTGAGCTTTTCCACAACGGCTCCATCCAGAATCACAGCTCCCATGCCGATCAGACACTCGTCCTCGACGGTGCAGGCGTGTATGATGGCGCCGTGACCGATCGTGACGCGGGAACCCACCACGCAACGTCCTTTCCCGGCTGTCACATGCAGGATGGATCCATCCTGAATGTTCGTCTCTTCGCCTATTAAAATGGGCGATAAATCACCGCGAAGGACTGCTCCGTACCACACCGACGCCCGGTCCCCGATGTGTACATCGCCGATTATAAAAGCACCTGGTGCTATAAACACATCTCCGCCCAACTCCGGGTTTTTTTCAAGATACTTCAGTATCATTCCACAACTCCATCAGAAATCCAGGGGGTAAGCGGTTTTCCGCGCAGCTTTCGCTTCCAAACCCGGAACCGTGATAGGGAGCGCCGGATATCGGCGACTTCCGTCTCCTCACCGAATGCCAGGCCGGTTAGACGAAACGTCCCGGGGTGAACGAAATTGCAAGCGCTCATCATATAAAGCACAGCCTCATATCCGCACTCTTTGGCAATGCGGTCGGTGCGATCGTCGCCGTTCTGGGGATAATTGCCGTTCGGGTAGCAGAAAATGCGGCAGAAGACCCCGGTTTCTCTCTCGATTGCCGCTTTCGACAGAGACATCTCCTCTCGCACTGTTGCGTCATCCTGCGGCACGCAGATCATATGCCGGTGAGTATGCGAATCAATGGACATGCCGGCATCCGCCATTTCCCGAATCTGCCGCCAATCCATTAAGATTTCATGGTCGCCCAGCCGCGGAACTGCAGCAGGACTTTCCCAACCGCAGTCATTCAGGATGCGATTGAAATGATGGTCGAATTCGGCGCTGGGTTTCGTCTTCAAAAACTTTCGCAGTTTGAAGGCGGCTACCAGCCGTTCCCGCTCGCTGCCCAATGGTAACGATTCCCTTCCTCTTTCATCACCGATTCGGACGGAAGAGGCACGGGCGTATTTCAAGGCGGCATCCAAGACATCCACCCAGAAACGGCGATCCGACCCGATATAGGAAGTTGTGACGCAAAAATCGGCTCGGATGCCCAGCCGCATCAACAGAGGAAAGGCAACCTGATAATTGCCCACATATCCGTCATGAAAGGCAATGAACGCCGTTCCGGCGGCGAGTTTCCCTTCGCGGCTCTGCTGCAAGATGTCCCGGATCGGCAAGACTTTGAACCGTGCGACGATCCACTCGAGGTGACTCTGCAGCCGCGCCGCACTGATATGCTTGCCGTACACATTGTCCAATCCGGCGAGGGGTCGTGCGGTGCTGCCGTGATAGGTAATCCCGAATACAAGTCGTCCCTGGGTCAACAATCGAATCTCCGCTTTGTGAAAACACGCAAATGTGAATGACAATCGTTGGTTTCCGACAACAGGCGATGGGATCAGGATCAACGCACGCGATTTAGACTGATGACAATCGCTGTTCCTCCTCTCTCACCGTTTTTTTTCATGGCGATCTTTCCGCCGTGAATTTCCCGAATGATATATCTGCTGATGGCTAAACCCTCAGCGCGATAATCGGGTTTCGACATCTCGGTCGGAGAAGAGGAATTTGCGGAAAGAAGCGGCGAATCCCATTCTCCGCCGACTTCCATTACGATGAAAACGCGCGTTTTCCTCCCGTATGCGCGCAGGCTGATCCATCCGGAGGCGTCGCGGATGGTGTCCAAAGCTCTCTTGATGAAGTTTTCCAGCGCCCACGGTAGCAGCACAGGATTGGCGTTCGCGACGGGATCTCCCTTAATTTCCAAAGAGATCCGCTGATCGTTCTCTCCGCCGGGCATGCGCTTTTCCGCGTATTTGCGCAATGGTATCAAAACATCTTTTAGAGGTACCGGCTCTAATCTTGAAGGCGCACCGATTTGACCGAGCCGTTCCGAAACCAGCTGAAGCCGTTCGAGGTTGCGGTTCATCTCGATGTGCGCGGCGTTTTGATCCCGCAGCGAGGGCAGAATCTCCAGCCAGCCCATCAGCGCGGAAAGCGGTGAGCCCATCTGGTGCGCCAATTCCGCACAGACGCCGATCCAGAATCGTCGCTCACATTCCGACTTCAGACTCATCTCTTCCTCGCCGCAACGAAAATCCCCCCCCCGGTCTGATTCGTCATGCGCATATCCAATTCCATCATCGCCCAGGCGAACGGATACACCAATCCGAGATACAACGCCACCGCCGGCAGCAGCCAGGGCTTCCCCGAAAGCCAACTCATCGGTTTCTTCTGCAGCAGTTTCCAGGCGACGCCGCCGCAGCGGCCATACGTGATCACGAACTTTTCGATCTGCATCCCTGCTTCCGATAACTTCCCTTCCAGTTCATTGCGCGAATATCCCGGCCGCACATGTTCCGCCGTGAACCCGGCGGATTCAGAAGAAGGTTGCGGACGCCCCGGATCGTAATACGGCGTCGTCATAAGCAAATATCCGCCCGTTGCCAGAGACTTTCCGATATTCGCTAAGACGAGCCGGTCTTCACGGATATGCTCCATTACATCCACAGACAACACGAGGTTGAATCGTGATTCATACTTGAGGTTCAGCAAATCCCCGGTTTCGAAGAGGATGTTTCTCAGACCCATCTTGCGCACAAATTCGTTGCCCGCTGCCACCAAGTCTTCCTTCACATCCAGGGCGAGGATTTGCGCGTCGGGAAATATCTTCGCCATCTGCACGCTGTACTGCCCGAAGCCGGCGCCGGCATCCAGGATCTGCGCCGGTCGAAAGCCGCTCCGCGCCAGACGGCGCAGCTCTCTGCGGATATATCGGGATCGCAGAAACAGATGATCCAGTGCGACGAAAAAGAGATTCCGGAGCCAGGGGTTATCTCCCAGCAACGCCTGCAGACGGTTTTTTACAGGGTCATACTCCAACGGATTTCCCCGCTTTGGACAGAGTGTAGCGCCGCACCGTCGGCAAAACGGCGTCGAAAATCAAAGCCGTCGCGATTAATAAAAACGCAATCCACTTCAGGCGGTTACCGGTCTTGAGACTTCCCACTTGAAACGTCATCTCGACTCGATGATGCCCGGCCGGAACCTCCACTCCGCGAAACAGGTAGTTTGCCTTCAGGATAGGCGTTTTCACGTCGTCCAGTGTCGCCGCCCAGCCGGCGGGGTAATATACATCGGATAGCACGAGAATCTGGTTCCCGCTGCTGTTGACGTCCAGGACGATATGATCCGGGTCTCTGCGGATCCAGCGCACTTCGCCGACGGCGTCCGGATCCAGCGGCTGCGACGGCGCTGATTCCAGCGCCACCAACCGGCTGAAATCCACTTCGCCGGATCGGAAGAGCCGAAAGGCTTCCTGCGCAGAACCGATCAGAATCGAACGATTGACGAGGAACGCGCGGGGATACGCCTTCAGATACTCTATGACCCTTTCCCGTCTGCCGGTGAACACCTCCCGAAAATCCTCATGGACGATGGGTTTGTCACTGATGAAGAACCGGGTATTCAGCAGTCTCAGCAGGTTGAAGTTGTTGTAGGAAAGGGAATCCGTAGTCTCCTTGAATAACCGCAGCCGCGCGGCGGTGTAACCCAGCACGGATTCGATGTGAAAGGGCATATACCAATCCTGATTGCGCTCCTGGTTCAAAGGGAAGATCCGGAAAGGTTCCGTTTCACGCTGTAAGTATTGAACGACGTCATCCGGCTGCAGATAGGCTTCCATCTGTTGAGGATGCGTGGGGTGAATCAAATTCCGATCGAAATAGTACAATTCCAGCACTGCGCAGAGGATGACCGCCGCAAAGAGCGCGCCGCGATGCCATTTCCGCCTGAGCACCAGCACGACGCCGCCGTAGAGAAATCCGGTCAGCAGGATCAAACGAAAAGTATCCCCGATCCAGAGGGCAAACGCCTCTTCGGCTCCAGTGCCGTGATACTGCGGCCTTGCCGCGTTATACCAGGAGAAGAACGCCGGTTTCAGAGCGCTCTGAAAGACGATGAGCAGCAGGCAGAATCCCCCGATGCCAACTCCGATGGCGGTGAATAGACGGCTTAATTTCTCAGCCTTGCTCTGATCCTGGATGGCTTCGAGGATCGCCTGCAAAGCGATGCCGGCTAAGATCACCGCCGACAGGAGCACCAGCGTCTGAATCAGCGATGGCACGCGGAATTTATTAAAATACGGCAGAAATTCGAACAGGGGGTAATACAGCACGGGCAGAAACTTGCCGAAGGAGATGATCCAGGCGAGAACCGCCGTCAGTAGCAGAAAGATCGTCAATCGGTATCTCTGCGTGGATCCGTTTTTCCTCGAAAGGAAATACGCCCAGGGCGCGAACAACAAAGCGACTCCCCCCCAATAAAGCGGCATATCGGTGAAGGGCATAAATCCCCAGTAGGTCTGCCCTCCGAATCCGAAGAAATTGGGAAAGATATACGTCAGCGATTCCAGCGGATGGAACGACCAGGCGGTGGCATACTCCCAGCTCGCGCCGCCGGTGGCTCCTCCCCCGCGGATGGAATAATGACTGTATTCGAGCACCTGCAAATATAGAGGCGAAGAGATGAAAAACGCGAGGATCCCTGCACCGATCAACAAAAGACTCGCCCTGATATTCTGCGCAAATTGCGCTCTGCCGCCGGCGATCAAATGAAACAAGGCGCACAGTCCCATCAACATAGCGCCGTAGTAAGCGATCTGCACATGGAGAGACAGCAGCATCAAGCCGTATCCGATCCCCAACAGCGCCGCTCTACCGAATCCGGGCCGGTCGAAGAGCCGCCAGGTCAACAAGAGCATCCAGGGGAGGTAGGCGATCGCCATCAACTTCGATCCGTGCCCTACATCCGCATAGACGACCAATGTGGGATTGTAAGCGAATAGGATCCCGCAAATGGACGAAATGATCCAGTGGACTCCGAATTGCCGCAGAACTAAGAAGATGCCCAATCCCGCAAAGAGATAGTGCAAAAACAGCCACGCATATTTGCTGCCGAAGTATAGGAACGTCAGGATTTCACCTAAGGAAAAACCTGGATAATAGTGATTGGCATAGAGGAGACTCCCCACCATCGGCATTCCCCCGAGAATGTACGGACACCACCCGGGCACTCCTCCCGCCTTTTCGAAGTCCCGCCCCATTTTTGCGATGGGAGCCGCCGCCAGATTATCTCCTCCGAAGGCGAAGTCATAATTTTCGAACACATTGCGGGGGAATATCACCAGCGTCATCAGATAGATCAGGAATACGCCCACGGCGTAGTTTAACCTGGATTTCCGCATATCCTTCGCTGGTGAAGAAGGCTTCGCCGAACGTTGTTCCAGATCAGCCTTTTTCAACGAGGATTTCTTACGCTTGCTCACAATTCGCCTCAAATTTGGACTTTCGCCGCGAGCGGCTCGATCACCCAAAGTCGCCGATAGTGATGCTTTCCCTTTAATATGCCGAACTCAGCCAGTTTCTGCGCTCGTCTCGGTTTTCCCGAAAAAATCGAACGCCAGATTGAATTCAGCCAGCGCATCGAAATCAGGAAGCTGACCCAGAAATGCGCACAGGTGCTCTCGCCTTCATATTGGCGGATGCGCAGTTTCATTCCCATCAGAGCTTGATCCACTATGTCTGAATCCGGAATCGTCTGCGCCAGATGCTGAGAGAGCCAGTCCGGCGTCCGAATTCCAAACCACCGGTAAAAACGCGATAGCCTCGCATCCACTGCGCGCGCCGCCGCATCGCAAGGGAAGGAGAGGAAGAGTCTAAGTCGTGTCACTCGTGCCAGTTCCTGGATGGCGGCGATCCTTTGCTGCGCAGGCAGATGCTCCAGCATATCCGAGCAGACCACCTGATTCAATGCGCCGTCTCCGAACGGCAGATGCAGCGCGGAAGCTCGAACGGCGCATAGCCCGGGCGCTGGATTCTCCGCGAACGCGACATCCACGCCGATCACCGGCTGCTCCGTGAAATCGCTGATCCCCCGCGACCCGGATCCCACTTCCAACAAGATGCCTTCCCGGGAAAAATCAGGGTGAGCCGTTATGGTTCCAAAGCGGATCGCTTGGTCGAGCATAGTCTGTTAAAGACGATTCCGTATGACGGCGCCGCCGCGTCGGAGGATGCTCCAGAGATTGACGTTGATTTCTCGATTCAGAAAATAGAGCGTGATGCCGGCGAGCGAAATCAACGTGCCCAGCACCGTCAACGCCCCCCCTGCAGCTCCGAAGATCGGCATCAAAACAGCCGCCAGCAGCAGGAAAAGAACTATAGAGCTCCACATCGCGATCAGCACAGCGCGGGGCTTTCCGATGCCGTACAGCACATTTTCACTGACCATATAGAGCGGTTCGAAGAAGCTCGCCAGAGCGAAAATGCGCAGGATATTCGCCGCATCCGGATACAAGCCGCGATAGACCAGAGCCACAATCCAGTCCGCTCCAATCCAGACTCCCAGGTTGATCAACACCAGCAACCCCAGATATCCTCCCATAATTTTCTCTACCAGCTCCTTGAGCTTCGCTAATTCCCCGCGAGAAAATAAGTCGGAACTGGTGGGGAACACCAGCAGATTGATCGCCTGGGTGACGGCATTGTAAAATCGGAAAAACATTTTCGCTGCGAAATACAGCGCGACTTCCGGCGCACCTAAGAACAAGCCCAGGAGGTGGTAGTCGAGCTGCGTGTACACCAGATCGCCGACGCCGATGCCCAGCGAATCTCTGCCGTAACGCAGAACTTTTCGACGCACTTCGGCGCTCGGTTTGCGCCAGGCGGGGAGGTTCTTCCAACAGAGAAGCAGCGCCGCCGCCGTCGAAAGAAGCCCACCGGCGAGGTTCAGCCCCAACACCTGGTCGGCGTGATGCAAAGAGCCTCGGATATACAAATACAATACCCCCCCGGATACGCAGAGAAAATAACAGGCTTCTAAGGCGAATAATTTGCCCAGTGCGCGCTTGGCCTGGAGTAAAGCGGAAGCGAGATCCCGGGGTATGAATGCCAAAAGAATCCACGCCGCCCAGCGCAATCCGACATCCAAGCCGGGAGCATTGAAGAGTTCCGGCGCCAGAGGAGCCAGAGCGAGCACAGCCAGCGCGCCGCAAATTTGCGACCCCGCCCAATTCACCGCTCCCGCCGTCCAGATCCACGCTTCGGCATTCCCTTCCGAAAGGAATTTGATCAACGGGTATAGAGCAAAACTCTTGCCCAACAAAGAAACGACGAAAAAAGTGGCGATGGAAAGGGAATAGACACCTAATTCCGTCTCGCGCGGCAACCGCGTATTGACGAACAGGACGACGGCGCCTCCGTACAACAACGGCAGCGACTTAACCGCCAGCGCTCCGAACGCTTTTTTCCTATATCGGAGTAGCTGCAAGAAGATCTTTCCTTGAAGACGTCATACGAGGTCTCGTGTCCGATCATCAGTATAAGAAAAAAAGCGGTGAAAAGCAAGAATTACCTGAAGGATGAAACAGCCGTCCTCTTCCGATTATACCGCTCGATTCTTCATTTCAAACCGACGAATCTTCACACGATGTTTCGAGCCCTTCTTGAAATCATCCGACATCAGAACCGATTCATCAGACGGATGTGAACTTTCGCCGTGGAGAGGACGTCTTCTTCCCCCAGAGCGAAATCAAAGCCGATGACACCGATCCGCGTCTCCTGTCGGAATCCGACACCGTATCCCCAAATCCACGCTTTCACTCGATCGGATATTTCGGGAAGCGACTCGTATTCGTAATAGCCGAGATTGAAGAAGGCGTGGAGACGGGAGAATTTATCCAGCCAAAAACGATATTCGAGGCTCGCCCAGCCGGTTGTGCTGCCCGCGAACTGATCCTCACGATAGCCTCGTAGGGATTGCGCGCCTCCCAATCGGTACAGATCGGGCAGAGGAATCGGTTTCTCATCGCTCTGCAGATGACGCCCGTGGATCTGCAAATTGAGAATCTGCCTTCCTATGATGCGCACTGACCAGTCTCCGTCTGCTTCATAGCGGCGCAAATCCACGCTATTCTGCGGCGCCGAGGACTCGTATTCCTTCCGGGAAATAGAAGCGTAAGAGCGGTAATACAGCCCTGCGGTTGGATTTTCCGGAACATTGCGGGTGTCGTATTCCAGTTCCAGCGCTCCGCCGATCGTTTTTGCGCGATAAAGTCCAAGATCCCGGCGTCCAGCGGAATCGGGGAGCACTTCTTCCTGAAAAAGCGATCCTTTCAGCGTCAGGATTTCCAGCGCAGGCCAATTCGCCCCGCCGGAAAAGCCGCGGGTCAAGTAGAGTGTATCCTCGATTGCCTGACGGAAGTCCGCCCAGAGATGAAATGGGAAACCCAACACCCAGGGCTCTTCGTAATAAAATTCCAAAGCTTGGCGGTTCTTCGTCGGCTGTTCCCAGTGAATCCTGGCTTTGCGCGCTGTTCCGAACAGATTCTGAAACTCGAGATGCAAAAGCCCCGTCACCTGACCTGTTTCATCCTGCACACCTGGTTGATAGCCGAGGACTCCGTCGAAGGTGTTGCTCCGGGCTTCCTTGACGTTGAAAAGCAGATTGTAGCGATCCGAACCCAGAACCACCAACGCAGGTTCGGAGATTTCATCCACAAACGGCAAGCGGCGCACTCGCTGTATGGCTTTTTCAATCCTACCCGGGCTGTATAGATCCCCAGGTCGAATCCGGGTTTCCCGAGCGATCACCCGAGGTCGGGTATGTTCCAGTCCGGCGATTTCTACGTTTTCTATGGTCACACGGGGTCCGGGAATCAGTCTGGCACGCACATTCAGCGAATCATCAATCAGATCCAGCTTTTGCAAATCCAGGCGCGCGAATGGATGCCCGCGTTCCTCTTCTTGCGTCAAATATGCCCAGAGATCTGTTTCGAAATCTGCGACGAAGAATGGCTTGCCCGGCAGCGCCACATGGATGGGTTCTTCACCCTCCAATTCCATTTCGCCGGCGATGGAGAGATCTTTCAGAATGATCCGGTTGCCTTCGCTTAGATAATACCGCAGCGACACCCGGCTGGAATCTTTCGACCAAGCCTGAGTCACGCTGTCCACAACGCAGAAATAATATCCCTCCGCCGTCAGGTTTTCCAGAATCCTTAACGCCGCCGCTTCCGCTGCTTCCGGATAGTACGACTGCCCCGCGCGCAAACCGGCGAACTTCATCAGCGTTCTCTGCGAAAAGTGCCGGTTCCCCGCGAATTCTACATTCTGAAGAATCGCTTGAGCGAATCCTGGCGCTGCGGTTTGCAGCGCGATCATCCAGATTACCGCCGTGAGAAGCGTTTTTTTTCGGATTCCATCTGTCATAATCATGCTTAGAAGAAAGCTCTGACTTCCGCTCGCCCGATGTGGATCGGATCTCTGCCGGCGTCTTTGCTGCCGGTGTACGACAGACTGCCGGTCAGATACTTGGACAGCCGGTAATCCAATCGTAAATCCCAGCGGAAGTTATCCCCCGGCGGATCGCCGTCCGCCATTTCATAGGGAAGGCTCGCCGCAGAAGCGGCGACATGATGCCATTCGCCGCGCAATTCAGCCCGCCCCTTCTCCGTGAAACTGCGCACGATGCGAGGTTCCGCGCCGTAGCGCAGCGAGGTTAAATTCTCGGCACGGTCGTGATCCTGCTGCCCGACCCATCGAACGCTGATCTCCCAGAACCGCGTCGGCCGCCAGGAAGGTTCCAGAGATCCGCCCCAGCTGGCAATATCCCGGCTCGGATTGTTACCGGTGCGATAGATTCGAAGATCGGTTTTTCGGTTCAGATCCATCTGCGCCGACCACTCCTCGCCGAACGCTCTGCGAATCCGCAGCGAAATCAGCCTCCTGCGGGATTCCTGCCCGCCGGAAAGATATAAATTCGACAACGATTGCGCAAGTTCCCACCGCAGCCGAAATGACAGATCCCGACGGTGACGGAATAAAAAAAGATCCTCGCGCAGCAGGATGTTTCCCGCCAGCGTGGAATCGCCCTGAAATTTGCTGAAATCCAGCAGATAAACCGCCCAGACATCGCGTTCACGGGTCTTCTCGCTGAAGTTCAGCGTGGTTTCCGAGGCGAGATGTCTCCAGGGCGTTCCCAGCCGATTCCGCTGTTGCTCCGGCAGCCGGTGCGGATCCAGATTGAGGGACAGAGATCCATCCAGCTCGATGACGGGCTGAAACTGGCCGGTCGGTTGCGTGATGATGATATAATCGCCATCCGGATCTTCGAAGAAGAGATCGCCGACCTTGACGTGTGTGCCCTGACCGGGTCCCACATAGACGGGGATCTGGACGATCGTGGAGACTTGCGTGTTGCTGATGCGATAATGCGCTAGAAGATCCACAGAACGGTTGAACGGCGTCCAACCGAGGTTGATCTCCGCAAGATCGGTGACCGTCTTGCCGGAATCTGCGTCTTCGAAAGTCTTGACACGATGTTTATAAAGCGCATCTCCAGTGAGGTTTTTCCAATTCGTCACGCCGGCGTTATATTGCTGCGTCCAGGCGCTGCTGTAGTCTCGCAGATCGCTCTGCCGATAAACTTGATCCAGACGCAACTCCTGGGTTCCCCCGATCTTGAAACGATTCGTTTCGTAAAACAGCCCCCCTTCGTAAGTATTGAAGAGGAAGCCGGAGGTCGAGTCGGGATAGTCATCTCGCTTGTGTTCGCGTTCGTAGCGCAGCTGCGGGGTGAAGCGCCGAAAGGTGTAGCTCACTGTTGTCTGACCCCGTGTCCACATGCCGTTTCGGTGATTGAAATCCGAATGGCTGCGGATCCAGTCCGCGCTTGCGTTGAAAGACGGCAGTCTACCACCCGCCATCGTGGTTTCTCCCCGCCAGCGTTCGCTGCGGAAACCATCCGATTCTTTCTTCAAACGGCCGTACTGGAGTTGGGTGGTCAGAGGATATGCAGGACGAACCGTCACCGTGGCTTCCTGCACCGATTCACCATTCGACACGTCATCCTGAAGATCCCAGTCGCGGTTGTATTCCACGGATTCCATGCGGTCTATTTGGGCAAAGCGGTCTTCCACACGGCGGATCTGCCCTTGCACCGTCAACGGTGAATATAGCGTCGTCCGCTCCAGCGTCGAATGCGCAGGCGCAGACCAGCTTCCGGATGCCACCCATGCGAAACCGACGTTGTCATGATCATCCAGCGAAGAGTAGGTGTTTCGGTCCCAATCCGAGACGGCGCCTTCGAAACGAACGCTGCTGGTTTTGGTGGGATTCACCCAAATTTCCCCGTCCGCCAGTCGTTGCCGCTGCGGCAGCGGCAGACGCTGCACCGGCGCGTAATCGCCTTCACCAGGTCCCGCCCAGCGGTAATAGAAACCCGTTGCGCCGGCTTCCCGCACGTAATCCCCCGAACCGGATCCGACGTAAGAAAAGACGATGTTCAGATAACCGATCGAATCTGGACCCACGTACGTATAGATGGAAAAAACTTGCCCGCCCCAGGATACCTCTTCGCGGATGTAGCTGCCCGCACCGACCGCCACGGAATCCACGCTGGATATCTGAGCGGATTGCGGATCATCCCCCGCAGCGGACAGCACTTTCCTGGCGGAATCCGTCAGGACGAAGGCGAGCGGATTGCTCTTGGCGTCCGCTTCCGAGATGAATGTCGTGCGCAAACCCAGCTTCTCTTCGAAGAGGTGCCCCTCTCCCTGAGCAGCATAGATGTCGCGACCGTATTCATCCGCGGAATATTGAAAATCCACGGTGATGCGGGAATCGGAAGTGATCAGCCGCCGCGGGGTAAATGTAATCTCACCTAATCCGTATTCGATGGTATAGTCGTTATTTTCTCCCCTTGTCTGTCGAATTCCGTCCACCCAGACCCGTTCCGTTCCCGCCAGCACGAGGATGCCGCTTCTGCCTTCTTTGTCCGTCAAACGATACGGTCCCTGATTCCCTTCCTGCCCCTGAAAATAGTTGCTGAAGTACTGCCCCTTCGAGACGGCGCCGGATAAAATCAAGCGGTCATTCACCGTTCTGCCTTCCAGGCAGGCACCCTGCAGTTTGCGGAAATACGTCCCGTAACGGGGACCTTCGAACTGCAACTCGTAATCCCCCAGAGTGGCATCGAAGTGCGGGCTCCGCACCTGCACCAGCACTTTGTCAATTTCCTGCAGTGTCGCCGTGTTACCTTCCGGTTGTATTGGAGTATTCTGGTCGGAGAGCAGCGCCAATACATCCACGTCCCTCCCCAGTCTGCCTTCCACCTGCAGATTCAGCCCCGACTGCACGGAAAGATCCCGGTCGGAACCGATGGTGATCCCGCGCACCAGCGTGCCGCTTTTGCGCAACGAGCCGGTATCAAATAGAGGTGCCGACGGCAAGGCGGGTTTCAGGAGTGTATCGCTGATCGCCGCCTGTTCCGGCCGGATGGTCTTCAATGAGTGGTAAAAAGAACTCCGCAGTTCGAAGGGAAAGACTTGGTAGCGCACCCGCGCCGTATCGTTGATGGATAAAATGAAGCGAAAACGAAGAATCCCTCTGACCGCATCCAACTGGTAATCCCGTTCCCGCCGCAATATGCTATCGCCGATCACGACCGTCTCGCTGCCTTCGATCAACAAGTCGTCAGGCAGGGAATACGGTTCATCCAGTCCCGAACCTGTAATCAGCGCATCGCGCTGAAACAGGTTCAAATCTCGTAAAACCGTCTGACTGAATGCCGGTGGATGCAGCACCAGAATCCAGCCGCCGACCAGGAAGTATCGCAGCAGAGCGGAAAAAAAAGACGCTCTCATCCTTCGCCGGACACGCGGAAACGATAAAGGCGCCCCTGCGAATCGAGCACCCAGAGCTGGTTATGGCGATATGTTAAGTCTGCAAGATCGGAAGAGACTTGCGGGATGAGTTCGTCTCTCGCAATACAGACGGAACGACGTTCGAGACGATCATAAATCCAGAGGCAGGAATCGGCGCAGACCCAGACAACCCCTGCAGATACCGCCAGACCGGAAGCTCTGCCGGCGAGTTGCGGAACGAGTTCTTCTAAAAAACCGCCGAATTCATCGAAGCGCACGACGTGGGCGCGGCGATCCAGAACCCAGACGCCGTTCGATGGATCGGATTCAATCCTGCGCGGCTGCCAGAGCGATCCTTTTTCTTCTCCATATGCTCCGAAAGAAAACAACGGGTTGTTTCCAGGATCGATCTTCAAAATGCGGTCATTGCCGCCGTCAGCGATGAAAAGATCACCCCGCGCGCCTTGCAAGACGGAACGAGGGGCTTCGAAGGTGAGGCTGGCGGGCGTCCCCTCGAGGCTGCGGAATTCCGCCAGAAAATTCAACTTGCGGTCCAGGCGGAGGATGCGGTCGTTGCCGCGGTCGGCGATGAAGAGATTCAACCCAGAATTGATGCAAATATCCGCTGGATCGTTCAGTTTGGTGTCGCCTCTGCCGGGTCCTCCGATCTGATTGATCAAATTGCCGACGGTATCCAATTGCGCCACCATCGCCAGCTGGGCGTCCAGAATGTAGATCATAAATTCAGGGCTGATCGTCACAGCGACCGGCTGGAGGGGAAGGAATTCACCGTAAGGAGGCTTTAGGACAGTGAGGAGTTCAGGCAGAGGCTGTGCGGATGCCTGCAGGCAATAGAAGACGATCCCGGCTGAAAGCCAAAGCACCTTCAGGAGTCGTGAGTGGGGAATTCTACTGCTCTTCAAACCCCGATTTCTTGAGAGCCAGCTTGTAAATTTCAACGTACTTCCTGGCGGATTTTGCCCAGGAGAAATCCTGATTCATCCCGCGCAATTGAAGCTGTCGCCACGCATTCCGGTCCTGATAGTAAGCCACGGCTCTTTGGATCGCATCCAGCATCTGCGCCGAGCTGTAATCCTTGAAAACGAAGCCGGTCCCCGTGTCCGGATGGCGGGTGACATCTTTGACGGTATCCGCCAACCCTCCGGTCGCTCGCACGATGGGGACTGTGCCGTACATGAAGCTGTACATCTGATTCAAACCGCAGGGCTCGTAGCGGGACGGCATCAGAAACAGATCGGCGCCGGCTTCGATCTGATGCGCCAGAGGATTGTTGAAGGTCAGATGGACGGCGAATTGATTCGGATAGCTGCGCGCCGCTTGCTGGAACATCTGATGATACTTTTCATCCCCCGTCCCCAAGACAACCATTTGCACATTCAGCGACGCGATCCGATCCAGGACTTCGGCGATGAGATCGAACCCCTTTTGATCCGCCAGCCGGGAGATAATTCCGATGACGGGAACTCCGGATCGGTATTTCAGCCCGCTTTGCGCCAGCAACGCTTTCTTATTCTCTTCCTTGCCGGTGATATCTTCCGGCGAATATTTTCGGGCGATAAGGTCATCGTATTTGGGATTCCATTCTCGGTCGTCAATGCCGTTCAGGATTCCGAATAGATCCTGGGAACGGCTGCGCAACACGCCTTCCAATCCGCTGCCGTACTCCGGATCGGTCTGGATTTCCTGCGCGTAGGTTTCGCTGACCGTGGTGATGATATCGCTGTATTCGATTCCCGCTTTGAGAAAGCTCATAGAACCATAAAATTCAATCGGCGACATCGGATAAAACAGGTTTTCCGGCAACCCCGCCAGAGCCACCGCGGAAGCGGGGAAAATGCCCTGATAGCCGAGATTGTGCACGGAAAGCACCGTCCTGGTCGGGCGGAAAAAGGGATCCTCCGCATAGGCGGTTTTCAACAAAACCGGAATCAATGCGGATTGCCAGTCGTTGCAGTGGATGATATCGGGTTGCCAGTAGAGAAGCTTGGTGACTTCCAGAGCGACTCGGGAAAAGAGGATGAAGCGGGCGTCATTGTCGGGGTACGACGAGCCGGTCTTTGGATCCGTGTACAAACCTTCCCGATTGAAGTAATCGGGATGCTCCACAAAATACACCTGGACTTTCGAATCCGGAATGAAGGCGGACTTGATGGAAGACTGATGGATTCGGTCGCCGACGGGCACTTCGATTCCGCGCAAACGGATCACTTCCCGCAGCCGGTATTTTACTTCCTTGATCGTGCCGTATTTGGGCATGATGACGCGGATATCATGCCCGAGGAGTTTCAGATGCTTCGGCAGCGCTCCGGACACATCCGCCAACCCCCCGGTTTTAGCGAAGGGCACCACCTCGCTGGACACGAAAAGCACTTTGAATTTCCTTTTCGGCATCGAGTCCCCTGGTTTATGATTCATTGAGATTCAAGAAACCCCGAGATTCAGAGTCATTCCGATCGGTTCTGATGTCTCAATAATAAGGAAAACGCGGATTTAAATCAAGGATAAACTTCTATTTTGCGAACGCACAGCGATTGCGGCCCTCTTGTTTCGCGCGGTATAACGCCATATCCGCGAGATTGAACATCTCCCGATGATTCTTCAGATGCTGTGAATTCTGAGCTACACCTAAGGAAACCGTCAGATTGCCATTAGGTTGTTTGCGTTCATTGCTGAAGCGCAGCGATTCGATTTCACGGCGGATTTTTTCCGCTACGATCATGCCGTTTTCGACATTGATTTCCGGCAGCAGCAGAGCGAATTCTTCGCCGCCCCAGCGCGCCACCAGGTCAATTTCCCGGACGCAGCTGCGAATGGCGGCTGCAATCTTCTTCAGAGCCCGGTCGCCCGCCAAATGTCCGTTGTTGTCGTTGTAATGCTTGAAAAAATCCACATCCACGATAATCAGCGAAAGCCAATTCCGATAGCGCCGAGCACGGGTGAATTCCTTGCTGAACTGATCCATAAAATAACGATGATTGTAGAGTCCCGTCAGCCCGTCAATGGTCGCCATTTTCTGCGCTTTCTGATACTGCGCGGCTCGCTTCAAGGCTCGATATAGGATGGAGCCGCAAATCTTCAGCCAGTTGCGCAATTCCGGAGTAAACGGAATGCGCCGCTGGAAATAAAGCGTCAGCACTCCGCGCGATCCCCGCCCCTGATTCAGTGGAATCAGAATCCCCGATTCCAGATTCATAATGCGCAGTAAATCGGGATTTTCCACCACCTCGGACGCATTGCCCGCCTGCAGAATCAAGGGCTTGCGGCGGCGATGCAATCCCCGGAAGAAATTTTCCGTCAGAATGATCGTCAACAGCTTGCCTCCATACCCTGTGTCATTGTGCACCCAGGAAAGCGGTTCGATGTCATCCTGACTGGAATTCCCCCGAATGACCACTTCCATATAATCATAGGGAAGACGCACTTTCAATTGCGCGCCGAATTCCTTCAAAATCGCTTCCGGTTCGAGCAATTCACCTAGCTTTTCTTCGAGGATAAAGCCGAAGTGCGTCCAGGCGAGTTCGCGCTGGAGGAGGGAGAGTTTCTGCGCTTTGTCGGAGGGCTGGTCAACCGATTTCTTGCCGGACCTTCTCAAGTTTCACCTGTCAAGCAGTCGAACGCAGAAAATGAACCCGCATTCTATTGAATGCGAAGTATTTTACCGTCACGGACAATCTTAACGCCGTTCTTATAAACATCGCCGACCTGATTCACTCCGAAGTAATAGGGCAATAAGCGCTCGTCTTCGCAAGTCCACAACACGAGATCGGCTTTCCTGCCGATATCGAGAGAACCCACCTCATTTTCAATTCGCAGTGAACGAGCCCCGCCTCGCGTCGCCGCCCAAAGTGCTTCGCGAACGCTCAACTTGCAATAGCTGCACGCCAGTGTCATCATCAGCGGCAGATTTTGGGACGGGGAACTGCCCGGATTAAAATCCGTCGCAAGTGCCAACTTGCCCCCTTTTGCCAGGATTCGCCGGACAGGCGGAAAACGATTGAGTCCCAAGAACAAAACGGCACCGGGCAGCACTGTGAAGATCACCCCGGCTTCCACCATCTTTTCCAGACCTTGCTCGGAAATATGATCCAGATGATCCGCCGAAGCCGCTCCCAATTCCGCCGCAAGAACCGCGCCGCCGGTATCGGACAGCTGATCCGCATGCAGTCGCGGGATCAGCCGGTATTTTTTGCCCGCTTCCAGCACATCTCTGGATTCTTCCGCGGAAAAAACACCTTTCTCGCAAAATACATCGCAGAATACCGCTAGTTTTTCTTCCGCCGCCGCCGGGATCGTCTCGTGAATGACGATATCCAGATAGCGCCTCTTATCCGAGCGGTACTCATCCGGTATCTCATGCGCCGCCAGAAGGGTGGGTATGAGATCGAGAGGGTGCGATTCATGACAACGGCGGATGGCGCGCAGCTGCTTCAACTCGTGTTCCGTGGCTAACCCGTATCCGGATTTGGCTTCGATGGTGGTGGTGCCCAATTCGAGAAAGCGATCCAGGCGAGGCAGCATTCGCGCGAATAATTCTTCTTCTGAGATGGCTCGCAACGCTCGGACGGAAGCGCGGATTCCCCCTCCTTCCGCGGCGATTTCCCCATAACTTTTCCCTTGATTGCGCAGCTCATACTCCCCCGCGCGCGGTTCGGCGAAGGCGGGATGCGTGTGGCTGTCCACCAGACCCGGCGTCACCAAACGGCCGCCGGCATCTTCGATTTCAGCGTTCCACGCCCTGGCTCTGGGAAGGATTTCGGATTCCGTCCCAACCAGATGGATCCGCTCATCAAAGAGGATCGCGGCGTTGCGGATCTCTTCCCAGGTGCCGTCTTCGCGAGGATTCA
>CAZUTK010000029.1:0-33870 GCA_964623265.1 uncultured bacterium
AGCTGTCTGCGGAAGACCCCGACAGCGGCAGGCGTGCCTAGGAAGAAATTGACGCTAAATACGAAGGAGAACCCTTCGACATCGGCTACAATGCCAATTACCTGCTCGAAGCTCTGCGTCATCTGGACAGCAGAGAAGTCGAAATCCGCCTCGGTTCCCCCACCACGGCGGGGATCTTTCGGCCGCAGGAACAACACGAAAATGAGGATCTTCTGATGCTGCTGATGCCGATCCGCTTGCAATAAAGGGATCGTAAAAAAAAGAGTCCGTCGTGCCTGATTATCCGGATTATATCTTCGAGAATCTGCGCCCAGGCGAAGCGCCGCAGCGCAGGAGAAGAAGCGCCCCTGATCCCGCCGCGAAATGGCCGCGTACGGCGACCCTTCGAAAACGCGAAAAAAGGCATCTGACAAAGCCTTTTCCAGTGACGACCCTGGGAAAAGCTCTGAAACAAGCGCTCAACATCCCCGCCATCCGGCGCAGAATGAATGCGGCGGAAATTTCGGCTTCATGGGAAGATCTCGTGGGTGAAGTTATGGCGCAGCATGTACAGCCGGTCTCCCTGGAAAAAGGCGTGCTGACTCTTAAGACCGATTCTTCCGTCTGGCGCCAGCAAATCAGCCTTTCAAAGGAATGGATCTGCAAGCGCATTCAGGAAAAATTCGACGCGGAGATCGTTCGCACGCTGCGTATTAAATGAGATTCCAAATCGCAGCGTTGCAAAAGACGAAAGAAATAAGCTGTGAATAGGGTGTCAATCAAAAGAATTGCGGCGGCTCTTACATGGATGCTGGCTGTACACTGCTGGCCGGCCTCGTCGGGCGCGACCGCTGCGCAGGGGAAAGAAATGAAGGAACAAGAAACCCGCGGAAAAATCGAGGGATTGACGTTAATCGGCCCGCAACTTGAAATCGGACAGAAGTTGCCCGACGCAACCGTCGTGGACAACGAGATGAAGGAAGTCCGCATCTCCACATTTTTCGGTAAAAAGCTCATCATCAGCACTGTCCCCTCGCTGGATACCGGCGTGTGCAGCAAACAGACTCACCGCTTCAACGACGAAGCCGCGCAGCTGGGGGATGATGTTCTCATCTTAACGATCTCCAACGATTTGCCCTTTGCTCAGAAACGGTTCTGCTTGTCGGAAGGAATTGATCGCGTCAAAATCTTTTCCGACTACCGCGGCCAGCAGTTCAGCCGATCCGTTGGGCTGTTCGTCAAGGAAACGTATCTGTTGGCGCGCTCGGTGATCGTTGTGGACCGGGATGGCATCGTTCGCTACATCCAGATTGTCAAGAAGCCCGGCACAGAACCGGATTACGCACCGGTGCTGGAAGCGGTCAAAGCGCTGAAATAACTGGAAATTTCTTGTCCAACCGGGGAAAAGGCTACGCCTTCGCGATAATCTCCGCCTGTCTTTCGGGCGCCAATTATGTGTTGGGCAAGGTTGCCCTGACCGATTTATCCCCCAGCCATCTCGTGGCGTTGATCTTCTCCATCGCCGCCGTTCTGCAAGGATTCTGGATTATGAAGACCGGACAGTGGCGGGATTTCGACAGATGCGCTCCGCGCGGTTGGTTTCATGCTTTTCTCTTCAGCAGCCTCTCCATCGCCGCCCTCTGGACCCTCTGGGCGGGAATCAAATACCTAGATCCCACCGTCGCTTCATTCATCAGCCGGCTGCAAACCCCCGTGACAGTCTTATTGGGCATTTATCTACTGCACGAGCGATTCCGTTTTTACGAAGTAATAGGGGGAATTTTCGTCATTCTGGGTGTGGTCGTCATCTACGCCTCTTTCGATTTCCGCATCAGCGTTTGGTTTTGGATTATGGTAGCCAGCGGCGTGCTCTTCGGATTGACGGAGGTTTCGGCGAAAGTAGCCTTGCGCTACCTCGCGCCGGAACCCTTGAGCTTTCTGCGCACGCTGATCGTCGCCGTCTTCTTTCTGATCTTGCTCCTCTTCAAAGGAATCCCCTTGTTCAATCTGGGGCATCGCTGGTGGGGCGTGCTCGCGATTGCCTTGATGGGACCTACCCTCGCCCGCATGTTTTACCTCTTCGCACTGAAATACCTGGATGTCTCAAAAGCCGCGCTGGTGAATCAAGTTCAGCCGGTGTTCGTCGCCACGATCGCCTTCACCTTCCTGCGCACAATTCCGACCTTGCGCGCCTGGATCGGCGGCATCCTGATCCTGACGGGCTGCTCCTTGATGATCGCCGGTAAAGATCGCATCCGCAGATTATTGCGCAATAGTCTGGGGAGGTGAAAAAAAGCGATTATTATGCAATATTATGGATCTATGTGTTTGTTATTCAGTCAGATATGAGTTGTGATCGCCGAGAGAAAAGGCGAAGATGAATAGGAAATTGTTATTATAACTATTGGAACTTTCGGGATATTTTCTTATATTGTAAGATAATAAAAAATCGCTGTGTTTTCAAATCCGATGCAACCGACATTCCTGAGTCGAGGGAATGGATTAGGATATGTCTGAAATGGCCGATACAATTCCGGTGGAAGAGAAATACGACGCGGAAAAAATCACCGTTCTGAAGGGCTTGGAAGCGGTGCGCAAACGACCCGCGATGTACATCGGCGACGTCTCAACCCGCGGTTTGCATCACCTGCTGTACGAAGTGGTGGACAATTCCGTGGACGAAGCCATGGCGGGCTTCTGCACCGAGATCGAAGTCACTCTCCACCCAGATGGTTCAGCGGAAGTCTGGGACAACGGCCGCGGGATCCCCGTGGACCGCCATAAAACCGAAAAAGTCTCCGCTCTGCAGGTGGTGATGACGATGCTGCACGCCGGCGGAAAGTTCGACAAGCAGAGCTATAAAGTCTCGGGCGGCTTGCATGGTGTGGGCGTTTCCGTGGTCAACGCGCTTTCGGAATGGTGCACGGTGGATGTCTGTCGGGACGGCTTGCTGTATCGCCAGAGCTATCATCGCGGTGTCGCCGATGCGCCGGTGAAGCAGGAAGGAAAATGCAGAAAACGCGGCACGCGCGTCCGGTTTCTTCCGGACCGGGAGATCTTCAAAATCACGCAGTTCAGCTTCGATACCGTCTGCACCCGCCTGCGGGAACTGGCGTTTCTGAACAGCGGCTTGAAGATCGTCGCTCGAGACCTCCAAGCTTCCGAAAGCAAAGAACGCGTTTTTCAGTTCAAAGGCGGACTGGCGGCATTCGTGGCGTATCTGGATGAAACCCGCCAGGCGATCCAACCCCAACCCATTGTCATCAGCGGAGAAAAAGACGGCGTAATGGTGGATGTCGCCCTGCAATACAACGACTCCTACAACGAAAACATCTTCACCTATGTCAACAACATTTATACCCTGGAAGGCGGAACCCATCTCTCCGGCTTCAAGACCGCTCTGACGAGGACGTTGAACAATTACGCGCTGAAGAACAACATCTTCAAAAACGAAAAGTCCACGCTGACCGGCGAAGACACGCGCGAAGGTCTGACGGCGGTTTTGTCTGTGAAAGTCCCTGAACCGCAGTTTGAAGGCCAAACCAAGACTCGGCTTGGAAATTCTGAAGTCAAAGGCATCGTAGAATCCATTGTCGGAGAAGCGCTGAACGAATTCCTCGACGAACACCCGGGGATTGCCAGACGCATCATCGAAAAGTGCAGCGCCGCCGCACGAGCCCGGGAAGCGGCGCGTAAAGCCAAGGAGCTGGTGCGACGCAAAGGCGCCTTGGAATCCGGCGCTCTGCCGGGCAAGCTCGCGGATTGCTCCATCAACGAACCCGAGCATTGCGAGCTGTTTCTGGTCGAAGGCGATTCCGCCGGCGGATCCGCCAAACAAGGCCGCGACCGGCGTTTTCAGGCGATCCTACCTCTTCGCGGTAAAATTCTGAACGTCGAAAAAGCCCGCATTGACAAAATTATCTCCAATGAAGAAATCCGCACCATCATCTCCGCGATCGGAACCGGCATAGGAGGCGACGAAGCGGGTGAGAGCGGAGAATACAACGGCGGCAACGGAAATGGCAACGGCGACAGCGTCAACTTCAACCTGACGCGCCTGCGCTACGGGAAAATCATCATCATGACCGATGCGGATGTGGATGGCGCTCATATCCGCACCCTGCTGCTGACCTTCTTCTTCCGCCATATGCGCAAGCTCGTGGAGATGGGGCACATCTTCATCGCGCAGCCGCCTTTGTATCGCGTGAAGAAGAACAAAGAAGAGTATTACGCCTACGACGAGAAAGAGCGGGAAGAAATCCTCAAGCGCCTCGGAGGTCCTAACGGTGCGCAGATCCAGCGCTATAAAGGGCTAGGCGAAATGAACCCGGAGCAGCTGTGGGCTACCACGATGGATCCGGAAAGGCGTACGGTCCTGCGCGTCAGCCTGGAGGATGCCGCCGCCGCCGATAAAATGTTCGAAACGCTGATGGGCGACCAGGTCGAACCCCGCCGCCGCTTCATCGAAGAAAACGCGCGCTACGTCCGGAATCTGGACGTCTGACAGGCGGGAAATCCCAAGGCAATGAACGATAAAGCGAATCAATGTGATTTAGATCACATAAACAACAAGAGAAAACCACGTTATTACATTCGGAGGCATGCGCCCGATTGCGCCAGGGTTGACTTGACGCGCGGGATAGGGGTAATGCGCCCCTGGATCACACGAAGGCGCCGAGAGTCCCGTAAACCGCTGAACCTGAAACGGGTGCTTGAGGAGGGTTTGCATGTCCGTTCTGATCTTTTTGGAGCTGAGTCGTTGGAGACGACCCCGCACAGAGGATTATTACGCCACGATCGCCGGAGCTGCCTTCGCAGAGGCGGGATATGATGATTTCTGCCGAAAGTTTTTTCGCCTGAAGGCGAAATTTTTTAAACGGGAAGGGTTGTCAGAGTATCCATTGCGGGGAAGTTCGCTGCTGAACCGGAGAGCCATCGCCGGCGGCTACCGCAAGCAGGAGTTCGTCCGCGAGCTCTTCAGCCTATGCAGATTGCAGCAGGTTACGACGTTCTCCACAACGCGAAAATACGCCGGAACAGAAAACAATTCCGGTCCGGAAACCCCGCAAATTTACCCTTCCATCGAGTTCGTCACCAGCCGGGACCTCTTCAGCGCCGTTTCTATTCCGTTGTTGCTGGCTTATTTGATCGAAAGAGCGAATTCCTTTATGCTGGAGAAGCATCCGGGGCAGACCGCCAAGATGATCTTCAGCGGGCGCAGCGATCAATCGGAAACCGTCCGCTGCTCTGGATTTATGCATTTTATCCATAAATCGCTGTTCGGGGGCGGTTTTCGCGGCATCCTCGGAAGCCCTTTGTTTATGCCCAAGGAATTCTCGCCGGGGCTGCAGGTCGCCGATGTCTTCGCCTACATCATCAATCAACATCACGGCGGCAGGCGCGAACTGACCGAGTATTTCCGCGAAGTGGAGAGCATGCAGTTCGTCTCTTCCATCGAGAAGGACGAATACGAATTGCGGGGGATGAATCTGCTGGAATGAAACCGGGCTGATGCTTGATCTGAAGGCGCTGTTCGCTCGGTGTGAGAGGCGGAGCAGCGCCTAAGTCGTATAAAATCAAACGAATTCGTCCGGATCAATGTCATGGAAAGCTCTGAATTTATTCCTAAGGATACGACACTGGAAGCCTACCGGGCGCAAATCCAGGTGCTTCGCCGAATGGGACCAGAAGGACGTCTGCGTAGGATGGCGGCTCTCAATCGCGGCATGCGCCGAACCCTCGAAGCTGGAATACGCCATCGGCACCCGGATTATGATGAGAACCAGATCAAATTAGCACGAATCCGGTTGATGGTAGGGGATGAAATCTTCAAAAGGCTTTTGCCCGATGTGGAGATAGAACCGTGATGGAGGAAAAAATTCTGTCGGAAGTGGAAAAGGTGGAGTGATATTGAATAAATCCGCAGCAATCTGAATCCTTCTTAATTCAATAATTACAACCATAATCATGATCAATATCAACAATCAACGCGTAAAACCCTGACATATCCCATTTATTTGACAACTTATGTCCTTCATCCCCGGTGAAAGAATCACACCCGTGAATATCGAGGAGGAACTGCGGGATTCCTACCTCGATTATTCTATGTCCGTCATCGTCTCGCGCGCGCTGCCGGACGTCCGCGACGGCTTGAAGCCGGTCCATCGCCGCATCCTCTACGGTATGGCGGAACTGGGCTTGAACCCCGGCAGACCCTACAAGAAATCCGCCCGCATCGTCGGCGACGTCATGGGTAAGTATCACCCCCACGGCGACGCAGCCATCTACGATACTCTGGTCCGAATGGTGCAGGATTTTTCCTTGCGCTACCCCTTGGTGGACGGCCAGGGCAACTTCGGTTCCGTAGATGGTGACGGAGCGGCGGCGATGCGGTACACCGAAGCCCGTCTGCTGCCCATCGCCGCGGAGATGCTGGAAGACATAGACAAAGAGACGGTCAACTTTATCCCTAATTACGATGATTCGCTCACGATGCCGGAGGTGCTGCCGGCGAAATTCCCCAATCTCCTGGTCAACGGTTCCGGAGGCATCGCCGTCGGGATGGCGACTAACATCCCTCCGCACAACCTGAGGGAAGTTGTCAGCGGATTGACCTATATACTCGATCGTTTCGGGGAATCGTTTGATGATCCCGCTTGGCTGCGCAACGAAGGGGTGTTGGAAGAAGTCTTCAACGAACTGAAGACACGAATCACCGCGCCGGATTTTCCTACGGGCGGCATCATATACGGCATGCAGGGAGTTCAGGAAGCCTATCGCACAGGCAGAGGGCGCATCATCATCCGGGCTAGAGCTAACATCGAAGTCGGCAAACTGCGCGACCGCATCATCATCTCGGAAATCCCCTACCAGGTGAATAAGACCAAGTTGATCGAGAAGATCGCCGAGTTGGTCAATGACAAAAAGCTGGAGGGCATCGCCGACATCCGGGATGAATCCGACCGCGACGGCATGCGGCTGGTCATCGAACTGAAAAAAGACGCCATCCCCGGCGTCGTGATGAATAACCTCTACGCCCACACCCAGCTGCAAACCACTTTCGGCGTCATCAATCTGGCTCTGGTGGACGGAGTCCCCCGCGTCCTGAACCTGTCCCAGATGCTGGTCGAATTCCTGAAACATCGCCACACCGTGGTGATTCGCCGGGCGCAGCACGAGCTGAAAAAGGCGAAAGAACGCCTCCACATCCTCGAAGGCTTGCGCATCGCCGTGGATAACATTGACCGCGTGGTGCAGATCATCCGCACCAGCTCTACGGTGGAAATCGCCCGCGCGGCGCTGATATCCGAGTTTTCCCTCTCGGATGAGCAGGCGAAAGCCATCCTGGATATGAGGCTGTCGCGTCTGACCGGCTTGGAACGGCAGAAACTTTTGGACGAGATCAAAGCCTTGAAAGAGCTGGTGGTGGAATTGCAGCTGCTGCTGGAATCCAAAGCCAAACGAGTGGCGTTGATCCGCGAGGAATTGATCGAAATCGCCGATAAATACGGCGACCCCCGCCGCACGGAAGTCGTCGCCAATTATCAAGAGTTCACCATCGAAGATATGATCGCCGAAGAAGAGATGGCGATCACTATTTCCCATCAAGGTTACATCAAGCGCTTTCCCGTGTCCGGGCTGCGGCGGCAGAGACGCGGCGGCAAAGGGCTTTCCGGCGCCAAGACCAAAGAAGAGGATTGGATCCAGCATCTGTTCGTCGCTTCCACGCACAATTACCTGCTGTTCTTCACCGACCGCGGGCGCTGTTACTGGCTGAAAGTCCACGAAGTTCCCCACATGGGGCGCGGTTCCAAGGGACGTCCCATCGTCAATTTGATCAACGTGGAACGCGATGAACAGATCCGCGCCGTCGTCAGCGTGGCGGATTTTCCGCCGGACCGATACGTCATCATGGCGACGAGACAAGGAATCGTCAAGAAAACGCCGCTCTCCGAATACGGCAACCCCAGAAAAATCGGCATCATCGCTTTGAAGATCCGCGAAGGGGATGAACTCATCGAAGCCCGCATCACGGACGGAAACGACGATATCATCCTCGGGACGCACAACGGTCAAGCCATCCGCTTCCCAGAAAGCAAGGTGCGACCGATGGGAAGATCCGCGACGGGAGTCATCGGCATCAAACTGCGCCCCGGCGACTACGTCGTGGGGATGGTCGTCGTGAAGCGGGAAGGCACTCTGCTGGTGGTCTCCGAGAAGGGATACGGAAAGCGCAGTCCCATTCAAGACTACCGCATCACCAACCGCGGCGGCAAAGGGATCATCACCCTGAAGGTCACCGAAAAAACCGGTCCGATGATCTCCATTATGGAAGTGGTAGATCAGGATGACCTGATGATCGTCACCACCGCCGGCATGGTCATCCGCCAGCCCGTGGAACAGATCCGCACCATCGGCCGCAACACGCAGGGAGTCCGTTTAATCCGCATCGAGGAGGATCAGAAAATCGCGGATATTGATAAATTGGTTAAGACCGCTGAAGATGAAGAAGGTGAGCCCGGAGCCGATGACTTTCTCGGCCCGGAAGACCAAGAAGAACTGTTCTGATCCACGCACTCTGCATTGCGACAGAGCCGCATCGGCTGGACGCCGGTTGCAAGAAAGGGGGATGAATTCATTGGATGCTTCACATGCAACGGAAGTAAAAGGCGAAAGCTCGGCGCCGGGCTACAATGAACTTTTCCAGCGCAGTCTGGCGGGGATTTATCGCACGACGCTAAGCGGCGCATTCATAGAAGTCAACCCGGAATTCGCCAGAATCTTCGGATTTAATAAGCCCGAAGAAGTCTATCACTGGCAGGCGCAGGATTTCTACGCGGACGAGAATTTGCGCCGAGCCTTTCTCGAAGAGCTCCTGCGCGATGGATTCGTCGCCAACCGCCGTTCGACGGCGCATAGAAAAAACGGGGAGCCGATTCGGATCCTCGAAAATGCCATCGTCGTGCGGGACGCCTCCGGCTTGCCGCAGTATATCGAAGGCCAAATTCTGGACATCACCAGCCTGGAAAAAGCCGAGGAAGAGAACCGCCGCTTCGCTCACGCGCTGGAAGTCGTTCACGACGCGATTATGATCACCTCGCAAACCGGGGAGATCCTCTACTCCAACCGGGCGGTGCAGGATATCTACGGCTACCGGCGCGAAGAATTGATGAATAAGAACATTAAGGATCTTTTGCCGAACGCAATCCGCCCTGTTTTCGATGAATATCTCGCCAAAGCCGCCGAAAACGGCAAATGGATGGGAGAGATGAAACTCCCGCGCCATAACGGAAAAAAAATCTTCGTGCAGTTGGTGATCTCATCGGTGGATGGATCCGAAGAGGGATCGAAGTTTCTGGTGATTTCCAGTTACGATATGAGCGAACGGCGGGCGCTGGAAGAGAACCTGCGCCGCGCTCAGAAGCTCGAAACCGTCGGTCTGCTGGCTTCCGGTCTGGCTCACAACATCAATTCCCCCCTCTCCGCCATCACGGTAACCGCCGAAATAGAGCTGGCGAAAAATCCTGAGTATCGAGCCTTCAAAGACATCATGCAGGCGGCGGATCGCATCCAGGAAATCGTCTTTAACCTGATGATGAAGAGCCGGCAGGAACAGTCCGCCGAGATTGTCGCTCTGGATCTGAATGAACTCATCCGCACGGAATTGAAGTTTCTGGAGGCGAACCTCTTCTTCAAACATCAGGTAGAACTGGAAATAGACCTGGAACCGGATCTCCCCAAAATCCAGGGACTCTACAGCGATTTTTCGCAGAGTTTCTACAATATCGTGCAGAATGCGTTGGACGCGATGCAGGATGTGGAAGTGCGCAAGATGCGGGTGAAAACCTCCTCGCAGCCGAATCGAAAGGCGGTTACCCTGAGCGTTCGGGATACCGGTTGTGGCATCGCGCAGGAAAACTTAAAGCGCATTTTCGAGCCCTTCTTCACGACGAAAGCAGAGCGAAACCATCGAAGTCCTGCAAATCAACTCCCATCGGGAACGGGATTAGGTTTATCCACATTGCAGAATCTGGCGGAAAAATACGATGTGGATATCGAAGTAAAGAGCCATTTGGGAAAAGGCACGGAGTTCATTTTGACGATTCCACTCCAGCCGCAAAAGAAGAAACGGAGGAAAATAAAAAGCAGGCGGCTCTTATGAACCGCCCGCTGCGATGAAATCGGGAATGGATCCCGAATCAAGCTAAATCCGGCTATTTCGCATCGTCTCCGGAATTCCAGCGATGATCGCAGATCCCATCCCCATTTTCATCCACAAAGGCTCTTTTGAAGTCTGGGTCTCGACCGTTTGGGATGCCGTCGCCGTCGGCGTCGCGGATCTTCCGATCGCTTCCGCCGATATCAGCGCCGCACCTCCAGATTCGATCTCCTCTTCCGTTCCATCCGGGTGGGGGAAGGTCGCATCGAATGCCTTGGCGGGTTGTTTTCAGCATATTCGACCGGTAAAGACCACAATCCAAACGATGGCGTCCCTGCCGGTACTGGGAGGCAACGCCGAACGCCGGAACCAGCAGTGAAAGACAAAAGACCATCAAGATCACACGTCGTTTCATTTTCTTCTCCTGATTGATTGCTCAGTATTTAGAACAAAAAATACCGAAGAAAGTTTAATATCTTTAAGAAAAATTTCGTATAAATTACGCTTCAATTTAAAATTGGGGTTTTTCCCATGATCACAAAGTATAGAGAATCGAATGCTGGAAAGTTTGGACAGAAGATCGCCGACGCCACGGTAGGGCGTTTATCTCGTTATTATCGTACTCTCAAGCAGATGGAATCTCTCGGGATCAGCACTGTTTCGTCCGAAGAGCTGGCGAAGAAGAACAACGTCACATCCGCACAGGTGCGGAAAGATTTTTCCTTCTTCGGCGCTTTTGGACGGCGCGGATTAGGCTACAACGTGCGGGATCTCAAACATAATATCGCCAAAATTCTCGGGCTGGATCAGGAATGGCATCTGGCGCTGGTGGGCGTCGGAAATATCGGCCGCGCCTTGTTGAATTTCCGCCAATTTCAAGATCAGAATTTTTATTTCACGCTCTTGCTCGACAGCGATCCGCGCAAGATCGGTTCGCGATTCAACACCTTAGAAGTGAAGAATCTCGACAACCTCGCCGAAGAGATAAAAAAAGCGCATGTGGACATAGCCGTCCTCGCCGTCCCCGCGGAAGCCGCGCAGAAAGTCGCCGAGCAGCTGGTGGATGCCGGCATCAAGTGCATATTGAATTTCGCCCCAATCTCTCTGCACGTCCCTTCGGATGTCACCGTGCGCAACGAAAACATGGTGATGGAAATCGAACACCTCTCTTTCGATCTTACGCAGAGGATGTCCAGAGCGTAGCAATCGTCGGAAACCTCGATAACCGAATGTGGAAGGCGCCGCGATGAGTTTTATCCCGCCCCCCACGCGCTTCCGCGGGATGAAACCATCTCCCCGAACTGCGTGCTTTGTGATCTGGTTCATCTTCCTGATCCCGCTCTATCCTGTTCTGGGTCAATGGGGTGAACAGGTGGATCGCGTCTCCGAAAGCCTCGTTTGGGGTCCTTTTCATGATGTGGAAGCCGCCGGCGATTACTGCTATTGCGCGACGGGCTACGGTCTGGCGGTTTTCGACGTTTCCCTGCCCACAAACCTCCAGCTCGTTTCCCTCTTCGGCGCCCCCGGCACGACGGAAGGCGTATGCATCTCAGGCAACCGGCTCTATCTCGCCGCCGGTTCCGCCGGAATTCAGATCCTGGACATCTCGGATCCGACGGCGCCGGCGTTTCTGGGGGAATACGACACGCCGGGCTATGCGTATGAAGCGGTCAGCGACGGTTCGTATCTCTATGTGGCGGACGGCGCCAATGGTTTGAGAATCCTGAACGTCAGTGATCCTTCCGGTCCTCGCCCCGTGAGCAGCCTCAATCTGGGCGGCTGGGTGCGCGATCTGCAAAAAGAGGGGGATGATCTGTACATCGCTGCGGAAGCGTCGGGATTGAAAATCGTAAACGTGACGAATCCGCAACAACCCCAGGTCATCGGCCAGTACAATTCCTCCGGATTGGCGCTGGGTGTCCGAAAGGTCGGCAATATCGTTTATCTTTGCGATGGACCCGGAGGCGTTCTGATCCTGAATGTCGCCGATCCCACGCAACCTGCTCTGCTGGGGCAGTGGACGACCACCGGCGTCGCGCATAAACTGAGAATCAGCGGTAATTACGCCTTTGTAGCCAATGATGCCCCCGGATTGGCGGTCTTGAATGTCAGCAACCCGCAGCTTCCCTTTCTCGTCGGACTCTACAATTCTCCCGGATTAGCCTGGTCATTGGATGTATCGGGGACGACGCTCTTCCTCGCAGATCATCAAAACGGATTGCTCACGGTTTTGATTTCCAATCCCCAGGCGCCGTCGTTGATGGATTCTTTCTCTTTTCCCGGTGAAGCCTTGAGCGTCTGGGTCTCCGGCGCTCATGCTTATGTCGCCCGAGGATATGGGCAAGCGGTGACCATTCTCGATGTCCACGATCCCTTTATTCCAATTCCGATCACCAGTTTTTCTCCCCCGCACCCTTCGGATGTAGTGGATGTAATGGTGCTGGAGAACGTTTCTTACACCTGCCATCTTCAGGAAGGGGTCTATTTTTTCGATGTAAGCGATCCGATGCATCCGGTTTACACCGGACGCGGCAATACAGTCGGGGAATCGGTGGATCTGGTGCCGAGGCTCCCGATCGTATACGTGGCGGATTCCTGGGAAGGTCTGGTGTTTATGATCCCTTCACCTTTTCTCGCCTGGCAGGTGCTCACCACGGATTGGGCGAAAGGCGTTACTCTGGTGCGGGATACGGCGTATGTCTGCGAGTGGAGCGCCGGCGTCGCTCTGGTCAATGTCGCCATCCCCACTCAACCTGCGCTTCTGGTGGAATACGACACCCCGGGACTGGCGCGGCAATGCGTCGTGCAGGGGAATTACATCTATGTCGCGGATGACGCCGCGGGTCTGACCATCCTGTCTCTGGAAGGCAATATCGTGGGAAACTACAACACCGCGGGGTTGACGCACGACGTCGAGGTTTCAGGGACGAGAGCCTATCTGGCGGATGATGTCGGGGGATTGATCGTGCTGGACATAGCCAATCCGTCTTCACCGCAGGTTCTCGGATCCTATCGAACCCCGGGACCAGCACAGGATGTCTTTTTACATGGCGACGATATTTACGTCGCCTCTCAGTATTGTCTGGGCATCTACCGATTTACAGGGACAGGGGTCAAGGAAGAATCCTCTGCAGTATTACCCGATGAAATCGAACTCAGCGCCGCTCCCAACCCCTTCAATGCCGTCTTGAAGATATCGTTGAATCTGAAAAAAACGCAGTCGTTGCGGCTTTCCGTCATGAATCTGATGGGTCAGGAGATTGCGCGGCTGTTCGAGGGGCGTCTCGATTCCGGCGGGCATGATTTCCATTGGAATGCGGGGGCTTTTGCTTCCGGCGTATACCTGATTCAGGCTCGGTGCTCCGACTTCAATCTCATTCGGAAGGTGGCGCTTCTGAAGTAGTTCCCGACCTTTAATCCGAAGGCGGGATCAGCGGCGATGAGACTCGATGGGGAAAAGAGGAGATAACGCGGTTTCCACCTGCCGCCAAACCTCGTCCGGTTCCGGCGCGGCGTCTATGCGGACGAAAAAGGGATCGGACAGCGAATTGAAAATTTCTCTCACCTTGCGCAGATAATCCACCCTTTCGAATAAATCGGGCGTTTCGCCGCGCTGCCTCCGGATGCGATGCAGTGCGGTTTGCGGGTCGAGATCGAAAAGCAAGACTCGATCCGGTTTCGGAGCGAAAGCTTCATTGCGCCGCCGCAATTCCTCAGTATCCAACCCGCGCGCCCCTTGATAGGCGATTGTGGAGAAATAGTAGCGGTCGAGCAGAACGACTTTTCCGGATTCGAGATCCGGCAGGAGGTTCTTCTCCACGTTCCAGCGGCGATCCTGGAGAAAGAGCTCCGCTTCCTCCTCCGGGGGGAGCCTGCCGGAATCGGCGGATTTCCGCAAGGTGTCGCCGTAGGGGCTGTTCGATGGTTCTTTCCGCACGGATACCGGATAGCCGCGCTTCTTCAGCCAGACGGCGCACCGCTGCAGCTGCGTGCTTTTTCCCGCACCGTCAATCCCTTCGAAGACGATGAATTTGCCTTTTAAGCCCGCCGTGCGCGGTTTCGATGTGTCCCCGTTGCGGATGGGTTCCTCCTTGAGGAGCGTCGCGATTGCTTTTACCGCTCTGCGGTGCCCGGCTCCACACTCTTTGCCTTGCCGAATTTCCCGCGGATCTGTTCTACCGAATAGTACATCGCGGGAATCAGAAACAGAGTGAAGATCGTGGAGCTGATCAGTCCGCCGATGGCGGAAATCGCCATCGGAGCGCGGAATTCACCGCCCGAACCGATGCCCAGAGCCAGCGGCGTCATGCCCAGAATCGTCGCCAAATTGGTCATGATGATGGGGCGCAGTCGGGTCGGCGATGCTTCGAGAATCGCTGATAGGAGAGGCAGATCTCTTTCTCGACGGACCGTCTCAATATAATCAATCAGCAGAATCCCGTTGTTTACCACAATCCCCACCAGCATGATGACCGCCATCAGCGAGAAGATGGAGATGGAGTTGCCGGTCAGGAAAAGAGCGTACAGCACGCCGATCAGACCTAGTGGCAGAGTCGCCATTATAATCAGAGGATTCACGTAGGATTCCATCATCGCCGCCATAAGCATATACGTCAGGATGATCGCCAAAATCAATGCCCTTCCCAGTTCCGCGAAGGACTCCGCCATCTCTTCCGATTGACCGCCGAACTTCACCCGATATCCTTCCGGAATTTTCAACGTATCAATCCCCGCCTGAATGTTTTTCTGCACCTGTCCCAGCGTCGTTCCTGTGATTTCCGCGGAAACGGTGATCATGCGTTGCTTGTTTTTGCGTTGTATCTGGGAAGGTCCTTCCGTGAATTCGAGATTGGCGATGTTGAAGATCTTCTGCGGTCCTTCTTTGCTGATGACGGCGAAATCCGGGACGTCTTCGATCTTCTTCAAGTCCTCTTCAGCCAGCTTGACCCGGATGTCGTATTCCCGATTCCCTTCGCGGTATTTGGATACTTTCTGCCCTTCGATCATGGTGCGCATCGCCAGTCCCACCTGGGTCACCGTCAGCCCCTGATCCGCCATCAGCTCGCGCCTCGGGCTGATGCGTAATTCCGGTTTTCCGGTGCGCCAGGAGCTGCGCGGATCCACCACACCCCGTTCATTGCGGGCGATCTCTACGACTTGATCCGCCAGTTCCGCCAGAATCGTCATATCCGGTCCGGTGACTTCGATGGTCATATCCGCTTCTCCGCCGCCCCCGAAGAAGCTCGCCGGCGTCAGGATGATCTGAGCCGCTGGGATGTCCGTCAGCTTCGGGCGGATTTCATCCATGATTTCGAAGGTGGTCCGTTTGCGTTCCGGTTTATCCTTGAGCTGCGTCACAACCACGCCTAAGTGGACGCCCTGGTTGAGGGTGAATTCACCGGATTCATTGGTGCCCACCTGGCTGTACACCGTCTTCATCTCCGGAATTTCCCGGACGACCGCTTCGATCCGTTTCAGCACCGCATCCGTCTCCGCCAGAGTCGTGCCGGCGGGCATCTCCACGGACACGGAGAATCCGCCGGTATCGGTTTTCGGGAAAAATTCCGAACCCACGAAGATGGCGGACACCACCAAGCTGCTGATGAACAGCAGCGAAACACCGCCGAATAGGAGAACACGATGTCGCAGGAAATACTCCAAACCGGCGTGATAGGAAACGGATAGTTGATCGTAAAACCGGTCCCATGCTTCGAAAATCTTCTGAAGCCAGCCTTTCCATGTTAAGAAACCCACCAGCAGCACGAAGCCGGCTACGACCAGGAAGACTTCCAAGCCCAGGCTGATATAGATGAGCACACCGGTGACCAGAGCCGCCGCCACGTAGATCAGCTTGTTCAGCTTCATGGATGCCAGCATAGGGACCATCGTGAACGAAACCAGCAGCGAAAACAGCGTGGCGAAGGTGACGGTCAACCCGAACTGCTTGAAGAATTGGCCGGTGATACCGGACATAAACGCGATCGGCGTGAACACCACGATGTTGGTCATCGTGGCGGCGGCGACCGCCAGCGCGATCTCTTTCGTGCCGATGGAAGCCGCGTCCTTGACCGGTTTGCCCATTTTTCGGTAGCGTTCGATGTTCTCCAGAACCACGATCGAATTCGTAACCAGAATCCCCACCGAAATGGCTAACGCCATCAGAGACATCATATTCAGCGTGAAATTCGCGAATAACAGCAGCGTGAAGGTGGAGACGATGGAGACCGGCATCGAAATCGCCGCTATCACCGTTCCCTTCCAGCTGTGCAGGAAGAGGTAGAGCACCAACGCAGTCAGCAGAATCCCGATGATGAGGTTATCGAAGACATCATCGACGGAATTCTGGATGAAATCGGTGCGGTCTCGGGCGATCGTGATCTCGATGTCGGACGGCAGAGTTTTTTCCAGATCGGCAAGCACTTTTTTAACTTCCCGCCCCACCTGAACGGCGTTGGCGTCGGACCGCTTGATCAGGGAGAGACCAATGGATTCCTTCCCCTGCATGCGGGCGGTTTCCCGCTGTTCGGCATAGGTGTCCTGTATCGTAGCGATGTCCGCAAGACGCACGGCGGGTTCACCCGGCATCACGGGCAGATACAATCCCGCAATCTGCGCAAGATCCCGGAACTCCCCCTGCACGCGGATGGAGTATTCCTTCTTGCCTGCGGAAAGATGTCCGGAGGGGAGATTGATATTTTCCTGCGCGAGCGCCTGCATAACCTGGAGAATGGAGAGACCTCGGGCCTGCAGTTTGCGCCGATCCACGGCGACCACGATCTCGCGCTCTTTCCCGCCCACGATGTCCACGTTCGCCAGACCGTTGACACGGGTGAGCTGATTCTTGATGTCTTCGTCCGCCAGGATGTAGAGCTGTTCCAGAGGGCGGGGGGAAGATACCGCCAAATTGATGACCGGAAGCGCGCCGATATCGAATTTCTGGATCTGCGGATCTTCCGCGTCCGCCGGCAGATCCGCTCGGATCGCATCCACTTTTTCTTTCACGTCAATGCCGGCGAAGTCCACATTTCTGCCCAGATTGAACTCCAGCAAGGTCAGACTCATCCCTTCCTGAGCAATCGAGGTCATCTCCTTCAAGCCGGATAAGGATGCGACGGCGTCCTCGATGGGCTTAGTGATCAGAGTTTCCACTTCCTCCGGACCGGCTCCCGGGTAAATCGTCAGCACGGTCACATAGGGGAATTCTATGTCGGGAAAGATGTCAATGCCCAGTTTTGTCAGGGCGAAAAGCCCGATCACGACGAACGCGAAGATGATCATCGTCATCATAATCGGGCGCTTGATGGATGTATCGGATAGAAACATTTGTGACCTCTGCATCGGACGCCGTCAGGCGTTCACGATCTTGACCAATTTTCCGCTTTCCAGATTGTTCTGACCGACGACTACGACCGTTTGGCCGGGGCGCAAGCCGCTCAATACCTGCACTTCCGATGCATTTTCCAGACCGATCTGCAGGGGCTGAAAAGAAGCTCGCAAGCTGTCATCCACGATGAAAACTCCGGGCTGATTGTTGCGGACGAGGATCGCGTCGCGGTTGATGACGATGGATTCCGGCACTTGTTCCGCGACGACCCGTACGTCCACCAGCAAACCCGGCTGCAGATGATTTTCTCTGTTCTCGGAACTGACCCAGATATTGAAAAGACGGCTCTGAGGATCCGCCGATAGGCTGATCTCAACCACTTTCGCCGGCAATTCGATGATGCCGTTCCCGCTAACTCGGATAAACACCGGCGTCCCTTCGCTGATTTTCTTGCGGTCGTCGTAGTTGACCTTGAATTTCACCCGGACGCGCTGAAGATCGGCGATGCGGACGACCGGCTTGCCAATCTCCGTGGTTTCGCCCACTCGGTGGAAGACATCCGTCACCACGCCGTCGATCGGCGCGGTCAGCCAGACCAATTCCGAACTGGAAGCCAGATTCTGCGCCGCAATATCCCGCGCCAGACGCGCTTTTTCCAAGGTTTGTTCCGAAACAGCGCCCGCCGCGAAGAGATTTTCCATCCGCTGAACTTCGCGCTGGGCGTCATCATACGCCAGCTTTGCTTGGGTGTACTGCGCCTGAGCGGCTTTGGTGTCCAATTTCGCCACAACCTGGCCGCGATGCACGCGGTCCCCGACTTTCACCGGTATTTCCACGATCTTTTCCATGATGGAAGCGACGGCGTCTCCCTGCATGGCTCCTTCCACATTCCCCAGATAATTCCGCGAAAGACGGAATGTATCCAGCCGCGCTTTTTCCACTTCCACAGGGATGCCCTGCTCCTGTTGCAATTCACTGATGCTCTTCGGCAAGGGCTCGTGGGATTTTCGAATCTGCCGCGCCGCCGCCAGCACAAAAAGCAGTAAGATGATTGCGATAATAATGATCCAAATAGGCCGTTTCATGTTTACCCTTCCACACTCTGGTCACTATTTACAGTGCCGATGATTGCTGCTTCACACAAGGTGTACTGTCTCTATTCTTTCCCCAGCGCCTTTTCCAGTTCCGCCAGAGCCGTGATATATTCATACTTAGCGCTCAATCGGTTCATCTTCGCTTGGTTCAAGGCGATCTGAGCGTCCATCAGCTCTAACTGCGTCGCCAAGCCGTTTTCGTATTGAACTTCGGCGATGCTTAAGCCCTTCTGAGCCAGCGCGACGCCTTCTTCCTGCGCTTTGATGTTCTTTTGAGCTTCTTCTAATTTATTTCGCGCCTGGACGATTTCCAGATTCACCCCTTTTTCCAACAGAGTCCGTTGGATTCCCAGCTTTTTGCGGTCCACCCGTACCTGTTCAGCGCGGTATTTCGCCTTGAATCCGTCGAACAGTGGAATGCTCAAGGAGATCCCGCCGTACAGGTTCTTCGACCAGAAATAGTCATCAAATTGAAAATCGGACTCCTGCGCGGAAAGAGTGTATCCGCCCACCAGCGCCAGATTGGGCCACCAGACTCCGTGCTTTTCGATGGTGAACAGCTTGTTCTGAATGTTTTCCTGCAGGTCCAACTGTCGGAATTCCGGACGGTGCTGCAAGGCGACGGAGAAGTAGTCTTCATCCGGCAGCGAAGGCGTGGGATAGGCTTCCATCCCATCCGTCAGTTCCAATTCTTGATTCCGGGGCAAGCCCAACGCGATGCTCAACGCTTCGACGGCGACTTTGCGGGAATTCACGGAGGCGATGACCTGCGGGTAAAAGTTGGAAACCTGCACCTGGCTGCGGATCAGATCGTATTCCGAGACCAGCCCTTCTTGATGCATCCGTCGAGCCCTTTCCAGTTGATCCAGCATCTGGCGATAGGTCTCCTGCGAAACCCGCTCCCATTCCCCCGCGACGACGGCGCCGAAGTAGAGCCGCGTGATCTCCAGCTTCACCTGAGCCTGTGTAACCTTCCCCTGCTCCTCTGTCGCTTGGCGATAGAGTTTGGCGATCTGCAGAGCCCGGCCCACTCGCCCCGCCGCGTAAATCGGCTGCTGCAAGGTGATTCCCCCGTTCCACAAATTCTCTTGTTGAAACTTGATCGTTATGGTTTGCCCGCCGAATTCGATGGGCTGCTCCGGTATGATGAAGTTGCGCTGGTAATATCCCGTCGCCTGGATGACCGGCAGAGCGGCAGATACAGCTTCCCCGATCTGTGCGTTCGCTTTTTCAAGGTTCATCTTGGCGATTTGCAGGTCGGCGTTGTTCTTTTGCGCCAGGTCCCAAGCTTCGCCGAAGCTCAAACGCAGAGGTTGCGCCTGAACATTCTGATCGGCTGTGGCGCAAAGGAGCGCCAGAGTGATGCCGAAAAAGAGCAGGTTTCGCATTGTCTTCATGATATTCAAAGATATTCACCGCGGTATTTCGTCAGCCGGTGTTGCGGGTTGCCGGTCTTTTTGTTTAGTATTCAGATCGAATTGGATGGCTTTTTTCATAATGTCCAGCAGAGCGTCTTGATCCTCTTTGTTCAGCCTCTCGAGGATCGCCTTCGTGATCCGCTTATGTTCCGACATATGCCATTCTTCCGCCTGACGACCCCGCTCCGCCAACTCCACCTTGACGATCCTGCGGTCGTCTTCCGGCCGCTCCCTGGTCACTAATTCTTTCTTCACCATGCGGTCTATAATACCGGTCATTGTGCTGACCGCCATCCCCAGATGATCCGCAATTTCTCTCATGATACAGGGACCTCGGCGATCCAGAAATTGAATGACTTTGAACTCTGGCAGGGTGAGTTCAATATCCCAGTTCTGCAAAATCTCGCTCTCCCGTTTCGTGATTTGGTGAGTCAATTGCAGAATGAGATCCGTCAATTCTCGTGCTTTTTCTTCCAGTCCCCGCATAAACCTCAGGTTCGGTATTTCAGGAGCATATAGTACCGTAATCCGATTATTCGTAATATTAAATATTCATATTACGAATAATACGAATATAATACATTCGAACGATGAAGTCAAGAAAAAACCCATCTTTTTATCATCCTCCATCTGCGGTCCCGAATATTAGCGGTGAACCAGAATGAATCGAAAAAAGATCCCGTGCAGGCGCACTGTCACGGGATCGTTTCTCAGTGACACCGATGCGGAGACCGGTTATTTCTTCACGTACAGCATCTCCGATTCTTTCTTTTCCGGAGCGATCGAATCACCTGCGTACATTTCGAAGACGCGCTTTTCGGGGCTGATGAGGCGATAGACGAACAGTCCCGGTTTATCCTTTTCACCCGTGCCTGGATCGTCTATTTTCACCGGGAAAATCAACGCCTTCTGATCGGCATCATATGTTCCCGAGGCCGTGAAGATGGCGGTGCTGGAGTTATCGAGCCAGATGATTTGATATCTGCCTCTGAAATTATCGTACCCTAAAAAGCCGATCCCCTCGAACGGCTTTCCCATCATTTCGCCGGCATAGCGCTCTTCCAGAAAACGACCGCCCAGCACCCATTGGATGGTGGATGCTCCGCTGTATTCCATCGGAGGTTTGTCGGGTCCTTCCATCCACCATTTCATCGTGACTGTCCAGGAACCGACGAAATCGTTAAGCACCTTATGAGCGGCGCCCGGCGTGCCGGCTTCTTCCCATTTCTTCATCATCTCCTGCATTTGCAGGTCGCCCGCGGCCGGTTCTTGCGCGAGAACCCACCCAAAAGCCATAAAAGCCGTAACCAGCAGCGCAGCACTGAACCATGCACCGAATTTGGATGACATTTTCACCTCCGTAATTTCAGGTAACATTTTATGCGAGAACAAAATACAATCTTTTTTAAATTTTATCAAGAATGATAACCGATTTTTTTCGAATTGTTGGCGGCATGAGGCGATGAATTGGATCGCAATTCGATGGACCTCTTTTCGTCAGAGCAGCACAGATTTACTTGGATCAAGTTTTCACGCTGGGAAGGAAAAATAAAGCCCCGACAACCGCAGAGGTGTCGGGGCTTCGAGCTGAATGAACCCCTTCAAACAGCTTGGCGTCGCTGTCGTCCTCAAATCCGCTCAGGCGGCGGAGCCGGCCGACGACACGCGATCCGTACCCTGGCCGGCGGAGATTCTGCTGAGGCGATCACCGCCTCAAATTTCCGCACTAATACTTCAAAATCGCATCCACTTCCGCTTTGTCCACGTCCATAATGTAGGATATACCGCTGATCTCCGCGGCTTCCCGCGTCAGACAGGCGATATCATCGCGAGTCAGCAGGTCCGTCCGGAATTTGCGGCTTCCCGCCATCAGTTGACGCAGACCCTGCGCCAGGCGTTCGTAATAGGTGTAGAGCCCCAAAGCGCCCGGGGGAATCTTCTCGAATTCCTTGTCGCCCAATTCCTTGCGCAGGTGAGTCGCCGTGACGAAAATCTCGTCCAGTGTGTTTCCGAAGCGTTCCACGTAAACGGGCAATTGACCGTCCGCCAGAGCCCTTCCGATGGTCTTACCCACCATCGCCGCGGCGATGGGTCCGCGAGCCATCCCTACGAGCCGCACAAACGGCGCGCCCAGCGCCAAACCCTTGAAGATCTGATCTTCAAATGTGAAGCCGCCCGCAACCGCCAGAGTTGGAACGTACTTGCCGGCGTCTGCCAGGCGTTTCGCATATTGATACAGCAGCGAATGCAATTCCACCGGAGGCACGCCCCATTCGTTCATCATCCGCCAGGGGCTCATCCCCGTGCCGCCGCCGGCGCCGTCCACCGTCAGAAGGTCAATCCTGTATTTGGATGCGTAGGCGATCGCGCGTGCCAGGTCGGCGGGGCGATAGGCGCCGGTCTTCAAAAATACATATTTGGCGCCCGCTTTTCGGATCTCTTCCGTGCGCTGCGCGAAACCCTCCTCGGTCACCATCCCGACGCGGGAATGCCGTTCGAATTCCCGGAAAGCGCCTTTCTCGAACGCTTTGATGACGTTGGGATCGGTGGGGTTGGGCAGGACGATATAGCCGCGTTCATAAAGCAGCTGAGCTTTCTTCAGGTCGGTGATCTTCACCTCGCCGCCGATGTCTTTGGCGCCCTGGCCCCACTTCATTTCCACGATTTCGACGCCCAGTTTCTCGATGGCGTATTCCAGAGTGCCCAGGCGCGTGTCTTCGACGTTGGCTTGCACGATGATGGCGCCGTAGCCGTCGCGCTGATGATCTTTGTACAAATTCACGCGGCGCTTCAGATCCGCGGTGTCCACTACGCGACCCTTCTTGATCACCGATTGCGGATCCATGCCGACGACGTTTTCGCCGATCGTCAAGCCCGTGCCCGCCAATGCCGAGCCGATCGCCAGACCTTCCCAGTTGTTCTTGGCGATGTTGGTGGATCCGATTCCCGGAATAATCCAGGGGAGCTTGAATTTAATCCCCCGGTCATGCCCGAAGTGAACTTCCAGATTCACCGCCGGGAAGATCGCCTTGTCGCTGTCCTCTTCGATGCCGTGCGCTCCGACTGCCGTGCCCATAATGGAAAAATGCGAATAATCCACCGGGTACGTCTTTTCCGCCGCCGTGGTGATGACGCCGAACGGCTGGGGGTAAATGACTTCATGTCCGCGGTAGGCGGATTTTCCGATCTCGCACATCCCAATGCAGCCGTCCACGCAGGTGACGCACATGCCGGATGACGGTGTGATAGACCCTTCGGTGCGGTTCTTCGTCAGCGTGGCGGCCGAGGAGTTTATTCTCGAGAGCGTAAGGGACGATGACATCTTTTCTCCTCATTTTTTCCTATTTTACGGTTCTTTCTTGATTTCGCAGGCTACGCAGGGTTTCATATAGCACATCATATCCTCGAAAGGATCCTTTTCCACACAGGGCGGGCTCAAATTGGCGCATCCGCCGCAGATCGCCTTTTCCGGTTCCGTATAGGTGCAGCGCAGCTGGCAGACCGGACAGACGTAGATGCATCCGCCGCATTGCCGACAGATCTCGGAATTTGCGTCGAAGGGGGTGCCGAGGCTGCGGGTCTCGCCTCTTCCGCGAAAGCCGATGGCGCCCGCCATCATCTGTTCCTTGCACATCCGCACACACAAGCCGCAGTAGATGCAGTCCTCATATTCCTGCCGAAAGCGCTGCTGGCGGACTTCGTGCGCCGACGCCAGATCCTGGATCACTTTGGATTGCGGCGCGGTCGCCAGCAATAATTCCAACACCATCTTACGCGCGCGCAGAACGCGGCGGGATGCGGTCCTGACCGTCATCCCTTCTTCGACCGGATAGGTGCACGAACTCACCAATTTCGCCTTGTCGCCTTCCCCGATCTCGACCAGGCAGAGTCGGCAGGCGCCGTACGGCGTCAACCCTTCCATATGGCAGAGCGTCGGGATGGGGAAGCCCAGAAATTGCGCGGCTTCCAAGATCGTCGCGCCTTTTTCGACGGAGACTTCCAGACCGTTGATTTTAAGCTGTATCATGCTGTCTGTCCCTCGGTTATCGCAGGTTCTACAGGTTCGCATTTCGGCTTCGTGAATTCCAGATCGCAGCGCAGGCAGCGGGAAGCTTCCCGGCGTGCGTCGGCTTCCGACAACGCGGTTTCCACTTCTTCGAAGGTGCGGCGGCGGATACCGGCTGGAACGCGCGGAGGTTCCGCACGTCGCGCCTGTTCCAATTCCTCTTCGCTCAGCATAACCGGCTCTACGTATGCCTTCGGAATCCGTGGCGGCTCCGGTTGAACGAGAGCCTCTTTCTTCAGATATCGGTCAATCATAATCGCCGCGCGTTTGCCCGCCGCGATGGCGTCCACCACGGTATTGGGTCCCGTAACCACGTCCCCGCCCGCAAAGACGCCCGGCCGGCTGCAGGCGTTCGTCGTCTTATCCACCTCCAGAGTTCCGTCTTCGTGGATCTTCAACTCCGGTTCGCCGTCCGGTGAGAAGGAGTTGACTTCCGGCTGTTCGCTGATGGCGACGATCAACGTATCCAGCGGCAGCATAAATTCGCTGCCCTCGATCGGAATCGGCTTGCGCCGGCCGTCGTAGTCCACGTCCCCCAGCTTGCTGCGGATGCACTGAATGCCCACCAGCTTACCCTCTTCCCGCAGGATCTTATTGGGGATGACCAGAGTCTCCAGTTTCACGCCCTCTTCGATGGCGGCTTCGATCTCCTCTTCGAAGGCGGGCATCTCTTCCTTTGTGCGGCGGTAGAGCAGCGTCACGCTGGTGACGCCTTCCTGGCGTAGAGCCGTCCGGGCGGCGTCCACCGCCGAATTGCCGCCACCGACCACCGCCACGCGCCCGCGCGCCAGCGATCTGCCTTCCTGGTTGTAGGCTTTTAGGAATTCAATGGAGGGGAAAACACCGATGCAGTCTTCGCCGTCCAAATAGAGGCGTCTGCCTTTTTGAGCTCCCAGTCCGATGAAGACCGCTTTGAACCCCTTCTTGAAGAGGCTGTCAATGGTGAAGTCTCTGCCCAGCTCCTGATTGCATTTCAGAGTGACGTTTTCGTCCAGGATCGCCGCGACCTCTTTTTCCAGAACTTCGCGCGGCAGGCGATATTCCGGTATACAGCTGAACATCATCCCGCCCGGCTTGGAACTCGCCTCGAAAATCGTGACGGGATATCCTTTCAACGAAAGGTAGTGAGCTGCGGTCAGTCCCGCCGGTCCCGCTCCGACGACGGCGACTTTCTGTTTCTTCTTCTCCTTCGACCGCACGGGTTTGTAAACGGAAGGATCCACGTTGTCGGTGATGAACCGCTTCAAACTGCGGATGGCGACGGAGCGGTTACCCGATTGACCCAGGCGGCAGCGGTCTTCGCATTTGTGATCGCAGACGCGGGCGCAGATCGAAGGAAAAGGATTGGTTTCGCGGATGGCGACGTACGCCTGCTCATATTCCCCTCGGGCGATGTGCGCCACGTATCGCCAGGCTTCCGTGCCGATGGGGCAGGTGGACTGGCAGGGGGCTCCGACCAGTTCCTTGCAGACGCCCGCACGGCACTTCTTCTCCATGATATGTTCGATGTATTCTTCCCGGAAATATTTCAAAGTGGAGAGCACCGGATTGGAGGCGGTCTGTCCCAGGCCGCACATCGTGCTGTCTTTCACCACGATCGCCAGCTCTTCCAGAAGATCCAGATGCTCGAGAGTCGCATTCCCGCGGGATATATCGTCGAGGATTTCCCACATCCGCTGCGTCCCTTTGCGGCAGGTGAAGCATTTCCCGCAGGATTCCTCTTTCAGGAATTTCATATAATACTTGGCGATGTCCACCATGCAGGTGTTTTCGTCCATCACGATCATGCCGCCCGACCCCATGATCGAACCGGCTTTCGTGAGGCTGTCGTAGTCAATGGGCAGATCGAACATAGAGGCGGGAATGCAGCCCCCGGAAGGGCCGCCGGTCTGCACCGCCTTGATCTTCGCCTTGCCGGATTGACCTCCACCGATGTCGTACACCACTTCCTTGATCTTCATCCCCAGCGGCACTTCGACCAGACCGGTGTTCTTGATCTTTCCCACCAGTGAAAAGATCTTGGTGCCGGTGTTCCCCGGAACGCCGATCTTGGCGTATTCTTCCGCGCCTTTGCTGATGATGACCGGGATGTTTGCGAGGGTCTCCACGTTGTTGATGCAGGTGGGGTGTCCGTAGATGCCTTTTTCGATGGGGTAGGGGGGACGCTGCCGGGGTTCGCCTATCCGACCTTCGACGGATTTGATCAGCGCAGTCTCTTCGCCGCAGACGAACGCACCCGCGCCCCGCACGATGTCAATATCGAAACGGATGCCGGTGTTCAGAATGTTTTCGCCCAATAAACCGATTTCCCGCGCCTGGCGGATGGCGATCAGGCTATGTTTGATGGCTAAGGGGTATTCCGTGCGGACGTAGATGATCCCCCGCGTGGCTCCGATGGCGATGCCCGCGATGATCATCCCTTCCAGGACGGCGTGGGGGTTTCCTTCCAAAAGGCTGCGGTCCATATAAGCCCCTGGATCGCCTTCGTCCGCGTTGCAGACGATGTATTTAATGCCTGCTGCGTCCTGCGATCGGCGCGCCAGCTCCCATTTCCGACCGGTTGGGAAGCCCGCTCCGCCGCGGCCGCGCAGACCCGATTTCTTCACTTCGTTGATGATCCACTCCGGATCGAGGTGATCCAAGACCTTCTCCAGCGCCGCATATCCGTCCCGTTCGATGTAATCCATGATCCGAATCGGATCAATTTTTTCGTTGTTTCCCAGAATGGTGCGGGTCTGCTTCTTAAAGAAGGGGATCTCATCCTGCTTCTGGTACGTCTTTTCCGATCCGGGCTCCCGGTAGAGCAGTTCGGGGATGATCTTTCCTTCCAGCGCGGCGTCAATGATGCGGGGGACATCCTCCATCTTCAGCTTGGGGTAAAGGTTGTGCCCGGGTTCCACCAGGATGAAGGGGTCCATTTCGCAAAATCCCTGGCAGCCGGTGATGCGCAGCGACAGCTTGTCCTGCAGGTTGCGCTCCAGTATCTGCCGCTTGATGACCCGCATTATGTCGTTGGATCCGCTGGCTTGCCCGCCGGTTCCTGCGCAGATGACCAAGCTGGGCTTGGCGTCTTCCATCGCCTTCTCTTTCTGGATGCGACGCCGGAAACCTTTGAATTCTTCTATGGATGTGATATTGTACATAGAGTCATGCCTCTTTCGCGGTTATTCCTGGTTTCTCCGTTTTGTCTCAGTCCCCCAGATCCAACAGATGACCTTTGCACCCCTTGCGGGGGCAGATTTGAACGACACCGCCTCCCCGGACGATCATCGGCACCATGTGGATGCCGCATTCCGGGCAGTCGGAAGCGCTGGTTAGTTCGGCGTGGCAGTGCGGGCAGAAGAGGTTTACGATCGTATCGGGTGGGATTTCATATTCCGATTCCGTGTTGTAGCTGCCGTAGAGGCAGGAAAGCTTGAGCCATCCGTGTTTCAGCCCGAAGGACGCCGTCACCCGAATCGAAGGAAAGCAGTCTATCAGATGACTGGAATCCATCAGACTATGATTGCAGCGCGGGCAGCTTACCTCTAATGGGAAGACCCGCAGGTCGGTCGTGATTTCGATCTTATCCAATCCTTCCCGAGCTTTAGCCAAGATCTCTTTGACCTTCGATTTCTTCACCTTGGAGAAGTAGTGGCCGTCCACGACCACCACCGGCCCCAGCGCGCAGGCTCCCAGACAGTTCACCTTCTCGAGGGTGAATTCCCGGTCCGGAGTGGTTTCACCGCCCCGGATGCCTAGCTGTTTTTCCAGTTCCTCGGCGATGACGGGCGAATTGCGCACGTGACAGGCGGTACCGAGGCAGACAGATACTAAATGCTTGCCGCGCGGCTTCAGACTGAAGGCGCGGTAAAACGTCGCGACGCCGTAAATGTCCACCAGCGATCGCCCCGTTTCGTCCGCGATGATCTTCAGCGCATCTTCCGGCAGATACCCGTAGCGGCTCTGCACGTCTTCGAGAATGGAGATGATGCCGTCGCGATGCGGATCGTGTTTTTCCAGAATTTTATGGATTTCTTGAGGATTCATTACAGTCCCTGCGCAGTCGTTGTCCGTTTGTGATCAGAAATGAGCGGACAGACCGGTATTGTTGTCTGTCAGCCGAAGCGCTTGATGGTTGTTCTGATCCCTTTTCCGCGATCTTTTTTCCGAAAGGGGGCGGATTGGGGACGCGTTTCTAACGATACTCTTCGCAGTGCCAGACGCCGCCTTCCGACTTCGGGAAGGTGCAGGAGGCGAGGTGGTCGCAATTGACGCACAGCCCCAGCGTGGCGGCCGGCGCGGATTTGGCATCCAGATCCTGCGGCAGAGTGATTTTCAGTTCTGGAAACGTCCGCGCTTCGAACTCTTCGCAGAAGTAAACCGGTCTGGCGGGGTCGCGGTGAAAGGCGCATCTTTCCGAGTGATCGCAGGTGAGGCACAAGCCGCCGAAGATGACGGGAGGGCTCTTCGGCTGCAATTTCAGCGCTGCATTGCTCTCTGGTGTTGTCATGATATCTCCTCTTGAATGTTTTGACGTGTTGATTTGACGCGATTCGATTTTTTCAAGCCTCAGCGGTATTCTTCACAATGCCAGATGCCTCCTTCCGCTTTCGGAAAGGTGCATGTGTCGCGGATTTCGCAGTTGGCGCACAACCCCTTCAGTTCGCCGGGCTTTCCGGCTCTGGGTCTGACGTCTTCGTTGTCCGTGACAGCTGAAATATCGGGATTTTCCATAACACCGTTTCGCCGGAAGCCGTCAAATTCTTCGCAGAAGACGACAGGGCGACCCGATTTCTTCGGGAAGGTGCAGGTTGCGGCGCTCGCGCAGGTCGCACACAACCCTACATTCTTCTTCGCCGTCGTTCGCATCCGGCTCTCCAATCGCTTTTCGATTTCCGATTTCAGCTCGCTACCGAATAAGACAAAACTTGTGCCATATTTCACACGACGCGGTTGATCGCGGTGCGGTAAAATCTTAGTATCTATTAATTATGGACATAACGTGATATTTTTTGGAAGTCGGCGGGGTGATGAAGAGTTCGAGTTGGGCTTGCGCGGAAATCGAGATTGGGGATAAATGAATCTCTGGGGAATATTTCCCCAGCTATGACTTTGTTATCAGCATAGATCGTGGCATCTTTTTCAGCGAGTCGGTCATTACAAATTCTACTATGCTTTTCTGCAGTCGAGGATGCGGTTTTTGTTCGCGTCTCCGCGAAACGAGGGTGCAGCTTCTCGCGCGAAACGGTATTTCCTAAAATACAATGGCATAGGTATTGCGAAAAATATATGTTTAGCTTATTGCTCTGAATCTGCAAGGCAGAGAAGGTATTCTCTCTGCAAAATCTGCATAAGCGATTTTCGCGAAAATCCGGAACGAAAGCTTTTCACAATCGTATCTACTCAATAAGCAACGCGAACATCTTGATAAAAAATAAAATGGGAGTCGCAAGCATGCGGAAATTGCTATCAATTTACTTGATTTTCGCCGGCGCAGCCACCTCGAAAGCGGATACCGCCCCCCTGCATTGGAATGAGACGGGAGTCGCGATTCGTCAGGGGTATCAGATCGAATGGCAGCGTGCCGCGGAGACAGATGAAGCCGGGAATGTCATCTACGTCTGGTCCGATACCCGCAACGGAGACCGCGACGTGTACGCTCAGAAAGTGGATCCATCCGGCAACAAGCTCTGGAATTCGGAAGGATTGGTGGTCGTTTCCGCGCCGAACCGCCAGGAAGATCCGGCGCTGATCCCCACCGGTTTCGGCGATTATATTTTCATCTGGAACGATTTCCGCGATGACATCACCAAGGGCGATCTCTACGCGCAGAAAGTCAGCTCTGACGGCGTCCTGCAATGGGATCCTTCCGGCGTTCTGCTTTCCACGGGTGATTTCGACTCTCCTGCGTCGTTTCGAATCGTCGCGGACGGCACGGGCGGAGCCGTCATTCTTTGGGGCGATTACCGCAACGGCAACGAAGACATCTACGCCACGCGCGTCCTCGGGGACGGCAGCGTGGCAGCCGGTTGGACGTTCAACGGCACGCCGGTTTCGACTGCTTCGGCGGCGCAGTCTGCGATGACGGTGGATACGGACGGCACCGGCGGCGCCATCGTCGCCTGGGTGGACAACCGTCCCGGATCCAACGGCACGGAAATCTACATTCAGCGTTTAACCATCAACGGCCAGCTGGCGTGGGGTGCGGACGGCGTCATCGTCTGCAACGCGCCCGAAGACCAGGAGAGCCCCAAACTCTGCCCCGACGGTTCCGGCGGCGCCTACATCACCTGGGTTGACAAACGGCAGGATTCGGACGGCGATATTTATTTTCAGCACATCTCCAACACCGGAGCGCTGTTGTTGCCGGAAGCTCAGGGCAGAAGCCTCATCAGCATTTCGGGCAGCCGGCAGGAAAAGCAGCGCATCGTCGCGGATGGATCCGGCAATGCCATCATCATCTGGCAGGATACCCGCAACGACCCCGTGCAGAACCTCTCCAACGACATCTACGCTCAGAAAATCAACAGCACCGGCGATAAACTCTGGAACGCCAGCGGTGTTCCCGTCTGCCTGAATCCTGCCAATCAAGGCGAATCGCGGCTGAACGCGGACGGCACCGGAGGCGCCGTGTGCACTTGGGAAGATGAACGCGACGGCAACGAAAACCCGAAGAACAACATTTACGCTCAGAAGATCAACGCCAACGGCACGATGGCGTGGACGGCGGACGGGGTCGTCGTCTGCCAGGCGCCGGGTTTTCAGTATTTCCCGCTGGTGCGTTCGGAACCGAATTATTCGCTGATCGCTTGGGGGGATGATCGTTCCGGATCGAAGGGCATCTGGTTTCAGAAACTGAATGCTTCCGGAGTGCCTCAGTTGAGCGCCAACGGCGATACTCTCGCCTGGGGCTATTCCGGCGACGCGCGGTATCCCGCGCTGGTGCAAAATGATCTGGGGCAGGTGTTCGTCTTCTTCCAGGATTTGCGGGAAGGACCTTCCGGAAATACGGCGTATGTGCAGCTATTGGATACAACCGATGTCCTGCCCGGGCAATCCCACGTGTTGCTGGAACCGAATGGTCGTCCCATCTGTCCCGGTCCGATCTATACGGAAAAGAAGGATCAAGAGTGGATTGACGCCTGCAAGGACGGCGACAACGGCGCGATCGCCGTCTGGGTGGATAAGCGGGATTCCAATCCCTATGTGCAGATTTACGCTCAGAGACTATCCTCCAACGGCACTTTGCAATGGGGCGACGGAGGCTTGCGCGTGTCACCGCCGGGCACTCAGGCGGATCCTCAAAAGCGTCCGAAAGTGGTGGAAGACGGCAGCGGTGGCGCCATCGTGCTCTGGTCCGCTTTCGCGGAAGGCGGCTTCGATAATGACGTCTTCGCCGTGAAACTCTCTCACGACGGCGATATCCTCTGGACGACGCGCGTGACAGATGTCCTCTTCGAAGATGAAAACCTAGAAGATGCGGTGGCGGATGGCAGCGGCGGAGTCTATCTCAGCTACCTGGGGGGTCCTTGGCCTGATTACGATCTCTTCGCTCAGCGAGTCGGCGCTGCAGGGAATCTGCTCTGGGGGGATGGCGTCACGGTCAGTGCGGAAGCGGACATCCAGATCAACTCCCGCATCGTCGGTTTAGGGGCTTCCGGAGCGATCCTGATCTGGGAGGACCGGCGCAATGAAGTGGATAAAGACATCTATGCTCAAAAATTCAACGCCGCGGGCAACGCGCAATGGGCAGTAAACGGCATTCCGGTCGTAGCCGCAAACCAGGATCAAATCGCCATTGACCTGGCGCGCGATCAACAGGGCAATATTTGGATCACGTGGGAGGATTTCCGCAACGGCGTGGATTATGATCTGTATGTTCAGAAGATGACGCTGGACGGGCAGATGCTCTTCGCAACCGGCGGCATCCCCTTCTGCATCGCCGCCAATGACCAGACCGAATGCCGCATCCTGTCGGATGAAACCGACGGATTCTACGCCTTCTGGACGGACTACCGCGGAGGCGCTACGACGGACATCTACGGGATTCATCTCGACAGTGCCGGTTTGCCCTACACTCTCTGGTGGTCGGTGGACGGCAGCATCGTAAACAATTATCTGAACAAACAAGCCAATCCCTTCCCCTGCGGGGATTACGCAAGAGGTTCCATCGTCGTGTGGGAGGACAAACGCTCTTCCGGCAAGGATGAAATCATCAACCTCTACGCCCAGAGGATGAACGAATATGTGGTCGGCGTCGAACCCGAAAGCGAATCGCCGTCGCCTCTTACGTTCCGACTGCAACAGCCCTATCCGAACCCGTTCAACCCCGGAGTGCGTCTCCAATTCGAATTGGATCAACCGGGATCCGTGCGCCTGGCGGTGTACGATCTACAGGGACGACAGGTGGCTTTGCTGGTGGAAGGTTCCCTGTCTATCGGTCAACACACGGTGTCCTGGCGGCCTGCGCGGGCGGCATCCGGCATCTATGTTGTGCGACTCGAATTCGAAGGGCAACAAATTCAACGAAAAATTTTACTGCTGAAATAGTTCAGATCGCAGGGGCGCTGTGAAGGCGCCCCTGCATTTTCGTCGTTCGTGGTGGTTGAATGCAAAAAATTGCATTGAAGAAATGTGAAAAATATATCTTGATTTAAGTCTTGTTTTTATTTATTTTTGAATTAAACATCTATACAAAACAATACTGAAAAATCGCTCGGAGTGGGGATTTTGGCTGGAAACAGGTGAGCGGTTTGAAGAATCATCGCTTCATACCCGAGCTTCCCGGAAGCTCATAAGGAAGGACTATGGCTGCAAATTTCCACTTAGTTCAATCGCTGATCAAGTCGCTCGCCATCATCGAGGTGCTTTCCGAAACCATTGACGGAATGGGAGTCACCGACATAAGCGAACGAATCGGACTGAATAAGAGCACAGTTCACAGGATCCTGACGACCCTCGTCCACGAAGGTTTCGTCGAACAAGACCAGGCGAAGGGACGCTACCATATGAGCCCCAAGATTTTCGAATTGGCTCGCCGCATCCTGAACAACATCCGTCCCGCCAAAGTGATCGCCCCGCATCTCGAACGTCTGGCGAAAGCCACCGGCGAATCCGCGCGTTTCATCATCATTGACGACACGCATTCCCGCTTGATCGTATCGGACGAAGTGCTGACTTCGAAGCCCATCAAGGTCCGCTCGCACTTGGGAGAGAGCCTCTCGCTCTCAGAATCCGCCGCCGGCAAGATGTTTCTGGCCTGCCTGTCCGACGAAGAGATCAAGGAGATCATGGATTCCATCGGCCGCAAAGCCGTGCTGCCGGATGAAAAAGCGTCCTTCTCCAGTTTGCACCGGGATTTAACCGTCATCCGTGAAAAAGGATACGCCTACGAAACCCACAAGTTCGAAGATGAGTTGATCTGCAATATCGCCGCGCCGATCCGGGACGAGGAAGGCACGATCATCGCCGTGATTGACGTCTTCGCGCCGGCGTTCCGCTGTCCGAAGGAGCTGAGCGAAACCATCGGAAACCAGGTGAAGGAAGCCGCGATCGCCATCTCCCGCGAATTGGGCTACCTGCCGGAAGAGTGAATAAACAGATTGATCATTTTGAAGAAAAATCACTCCGCAGCGAGTGATTTTTCTCTGCAAATCCGCTTGACTTTTGGAAAAAATTAATGTAACTTTACAATCCATTTTAGGCTTCGAAACGAAGCGGAAATTCCTCGGTAGCTCAATCGGCAGAGCGGGTGGCTGTTAACCACTAGGTTGGGGGTTCAAGTCCCTCCCGGGGAGCCAAAATTCAATCCGCTGATTTCAGCGGTTCTTGTTTAACGCAAGACCCCG
>CAZUTK010000030.1:0-32754 GCA_964623265.1 uncultured bacterium
ATATCTACGGAGTGGAATTCCCTGACCAGATGACGCGCAGGTTAGGTATCGAGACAACCGTTCTGGTCAGCGCGTCGCCAGCGAATCCTCCGGTGATCATTGTTCCGAATGGGGGGAATTTCCAATTCGACGTATCTCTTCGCAACACCACCACCGGGACGGTCGCCTTTGATGTCTGGATGGATGTGATTTTGCCTAACGGTTCAGCCTATGGACCGCTCTTTTCGCGACCGGGTCTGAATATGCCCGGCCAGACAACTTGGACGCGGCAGTTGACTCAGTCTGTGCCTGCGGCTGCGCCGCCCGGGATTTACAGCTACCGAGTCCGCGCCGGCAACCAGCAAACCGGGATTGTCATCCATGAGGACGCTTTTCCGTTTGAGAAGCAGGGCGCAGGCGGCAGCGACGGTCTCCTCGCAGGAGCTCGGGGCTGGGAACTGAGTGGATGGGAAGAAGGCGAACTGTTCGCAGCTCCGATACCCGAAGTGTTCTTCCTATCGCAGCCTTATCCGAATCCTTTCAATCCTTCGGCGCAGATCCAGTTTGGTCTGCCGGAAGCGACGAATGTGCGCATAGATGTGTATAATATCCTCGGCAGCAGAGTGGTCACCCTGTTGGATCGGCATTTGAATGCGGGCTACCACAGTCTGATCTGGGATGCGGGCGAATATGCATCCGGTCTGTATTTGGTGCAGATGAAGGCAGGGGGGTTCCTGCATACGGAAAAAGCGTTGCTGGTGAAGTAACTAATGAAATCGGGTAAAACGAAAGAGCGCCTTTACGGCGCTCTTTTTTTGTTATATGTGATATCGGAAGACGCGTCTAAGGTTTGCTTTGCAGTGGGATCAGCTAAAGTTCTTTAAGGATGCGGTTGGCGCTGATCGTCAGATCATCAATATGCTGATCCATGCGTCTTAAATCCTTTTCCAGAGCGGTCGTAAGATTGCGTGCCGACCGATTGATATCTTCGTAGCAACCTTCCAATTGAAGACGAAGCTCTTCCACACGATTTTGCAGATCCGGCGCGCCGGATCGGATGACCCGTATTGCATCTTCCAGCTTTCGTTGTATCTCCTGCAATCGCCAGTTCATTCGAGCCCGCTGTGCTTTGAGACTCAGAGAACGAAGCCGTTGTATCCAGCCGCGGTTCTGCCATTTCCAGCGTTGAATGATGTACCAACCCATAAGACTGCGAGAAAGCTGAAAACGATTCAGCTTCATTGCGGCTCGCAAGGCGGCAAACCAGGAATAAAAACGACTCATAGCGGCGATAGTGTTTTTTTGCATCGTCACGGGTGACATTTTTCGGGGGATGAAGACCGCGCGGTGTCCATCGTAGAGGCTCCAGTCCCGCGAAAGGATTCGCTTCTGATTGTCGAGTTCACTGAAGAATTCTGTACCCGGCAGTGGTGTCAGCATCATGAACTGCACCGTGTCTATGTGGTGTTTACGCGCAAAACGCAGCGTATCCCAGATGGTCGTCGGAGTATCGTGATCCGAACCGATCACAAACATGCCGTGGACGCGGATCTTGTGATTTCTAAATATTTCCATAGACCGCGCGATTTCCTCCACAGTCTGCCGTTTGTCGTATTCTTGAAGAGTCTCCGGATTAATGGATTCGAAGCCCACGTAAACCTGCTTGCAGTTTGCGGAGGCAAGCAGCCGCATCATCTCGGGGTCTTCCGTCACATCGGCGCGAACCTGCGCTGAAAAAAACTGCAGATTGATCTTTTGTCTCAGCACCTCTTCCAGCAACGCCTTCGTATATGCCGGTTTGGCGCAGAAATTATCGTCATAAAAGAAGACTTCCGGTTTCGGAATCTGCTTGAGCTCTTCGATGACATGCGATACCGATCGGAAGCGGACTTTCCGGCCGAACATTTTCGTCACAGAACAGAAGTTGCAGGGGAACGGGCAACCGCGGGAGGTCTGGATGGGAATGTCGAACAGCTTCGCACCAGGACTTAAAAGACTGAAATCCGGGAAGGGGAAGCGGTCGAGATCCTGGATCAAAGGCGAATTCGGATTGTGGACAACCCCACTTGAGCTGTGATAACTGACGCCCGGGATTTTTTCGGGCTGCAAACCGGATTGGATGCAGGTTAGAAGATCGGGGAGCGTGTATTCCGATTCGCCGCGGACGACATAATCAGCATATTGCAACGCTTCATCCGGCAAAAACGTCGCGTGAACTCCCCCGATGATGACCGTTTTTCGCCGTTTTCTAAATTGTCCTGCTATACGATAGGCCTCCAGAGCTGTGGATGTCGTCGTGGAAATCCCCACGATGTCGAATACTCCATAGGCCTGCATTTCCTGCCGAGTCGGTGTCCCGATGTGGATCAAGACTTCGTATCCAGTTTGCTTCAAGATAGCGCCCAGCAGGGGCAAACCCAGGCGCGGCATCTTAAATCGGCTGAATACGTGAAAACCGGCTGGGTCCGGTTCAATCAATAAAATGCGAGGGAGTGTTTTCATAGTAAATTAATCCGTTAATGTAAATCTATACGCAAAGTAACTGCGAATCGTTTAGAAATCAACCAGTTTTTTCGTTTTCCACGGTGAGGTGAAGGTTGGGGTTCTGTCAGAGGGGTATGGAAAAAGCGATCAACGAAGCGGATGAGTTATGGGACGCATCTCAGGCTCATACGGCGGCGATGGTTGAATATGCAGGATGATGACAAACCAGCATGATTTATTTGCGCGCGATAAGAATGTAATCGGGGGAATTATTCGGTTGATATGGTGAAAGATCCATTCCGCCGTATTCACTTTCCAGTTTGAGATCCGCATCTTTCAGCGCCATCAAGAGGATCTCGCGGCGCCAGGGCCGCAAGGTCGTGGCACTCGACCGGATAGTCCATTGATCCGTCTGCGCCGGATTCTGCTGGAAAATGATCAAATTCATAGTCACCAGTTCTTCGTGGAAGTCGAGAAAACGGAAAAAGAGCTTCAGACCGGAGGTTGTGGGATGACTCCGCGGCGGGAAGAAACGGTCCAGATTTTTCACGCGTCGCTCCCAGTTTTGAAGATGCAAAAGGAGGATACCTCGCGCGGACAGCAGCCTGCGGAAGTGATTCAGTGACAATTCAAGGTCGTCGTAAGTAAGAAGGTGCGACAGCGAATTTCCGAGTACGCTGACCATATTGAAGGGACCGGTGACGTGATCTGCGAGTTCCGTGAACCCCGCTGTAACGAACTGCACATCGCTGCCGATGACCGCTGCGCGCGCTTTCGCCAATTCGATGAATTTTTCGGAAATATCCGCACCTACGACCGATGCCGCTCCAAGAGATAGAAAATGGAAGCAATGTCTGCCGGTGCCGCAGGCGGCGTCCAGAATCGTCTTGACGCGGAAATCTTTGAAGATTTTTTCGAAGAAAGGCGTTTCGCGTTGCAGACGGGATTCCCAATCCATCATCTGGTCGTACTCCCCCAGAAGCTGATTATAGAAATCCAGCTTTTGCGCGTCGCTGTAGATTCTTTGCATTTCCGAATGGTTCATACTCGTCCATCCCTGTGAAGGATATTTCAAGGGTTTAGGATGATTTCGATGCGGCGGTTGGCGGCTCGACCTTCTGCCGTATCGTTGGAGGCGATCGGCTGCGATTCCCCCTTTCCCTCAGCTTTAATGCGTTCGATGGGAAGATTCATATTGCGCGCCAGATATTCCCGCACGGATTCCGCGCGTCGCCGCGATAGTTCCAGATTGTCCCGCTCGCTTCCCTGCGAATCGGTATGCCCGATGATTTCGATGCGTCGTTCCGGGAATTCACGGATGGCTTGCTGCACACGCTGTAGGAGGTCAAGATTCCCTTTACCGATCTCGTGCGACCCCGAAGCGAAACGTATACTGGGAAGACTCAAGATGATTCGATCCTCTTCTTTATAGACAGAACCCTCCTGCGGTTTGAACAAGGCGCGGATTTTGGCAATTTTCTCTTCGAACTGCCGCTGCTTCTCGATCTCCTGGCGCTTGGCGCCCAGTTCTGCAGCGTACTTGCCCGATTCGGAACGGACTCTTTCTACTTCCGCTTCCAGTTTGCCGATGCGCAGGTCTCTTTCGACAAGTGTCTCCTGGAGTCGCTGACGATCCGCCAGAACGCTGCGGATGGAAGCTAAGATGGCTTCTTGAGGCAGAGTCAAACCCTGATCAAATTCGGTTTCCAGGTTCAATGTTGAACCAGTAGCGCTTAAATGATTTTCAAACTGGAGGATCAGCTTCTCCCAATTGTCAGAGTCTTTCTTCAATTCCTTGATCCATTGGCAGAGGTAAATCGCGTGGCGGGCATGATAAGCTGCTTCTTGAGCCATTATTTTCGCCTGCCGCTCCTCGTAACGGTTCTCCGCAATAAATTCTTCGGTTTCCCGAAGCTTTTTCAGGGCGTTTTGATAGGTGATCTCTGCAAGCGCGGGCGCGCCTGCGGCTTTCGCTTGCGAAATCAGTTCCTTCGCGGTGGACAAGATATTTTCCTGGATGGCTTCCAGTTCCGCTTGACGCAGAAGCGGCAGAGCCTCTTCCGCCGCGGTTCTCGCGTTCACCAGGTCATCCAGCTCCATTTTTTCCACGACTTTTTTAAAAGCACGCAACGCCGCTTTCTGGGTCTTTGGAGCGTAATGTTCCGCATTTCGGACTTGAACGCTGTCGTATGCTGCGATCAATTCGGGGAAGGAAGCGCGCATCTGCCCTGAAATTCGGATGGATTTCCTCAGATACTCACCGGCGTCTTTCAGATACTTCTCAATTTGCGGTTCAGACCGCGCGCTTTCGGCGAGCCTTTGAGCCTTCGCGAAAGCACCCAGCCCGGATTGATAATACCGCGGGCTCAGAAGTTCCGTACGCACCGTTTCTGCGCTGTCCAGCAGCGCCTGGACATCCGCGAAGTTGACGCTTTGAGCGGATGCGGACAGCACCGACAGCAGTAAAAACAACCCGATCGGATAAAGCCACTTGCGAGAAACCGCCGGCGAACATTGAATTTTTTTGTATGACGAGATGCTATTCGAACAATAATGTAAAAGTTTTCTTCTCATTTTGATGTGCCCTGCGTCACTTATTTTTACGAAATGCGCGCCCCAAGATGCGGATGTCGAAAAATCTCACTTCCCGAGTGGTGCGGAAGATGAGGAAGATGCCGATGGCACCCAGCAGAAGATTCGGGGACCACATCGCCACCGCCGGCGAGATAATATCGCGATCCGCCAGGTCTTCCCCTCCGATCAGAAACGCCCAGTAAACCAGGAAAAACAGCACGCTTAATGATGCCGCCATGCCGATCCCGCCGCGATGCGCGCGGATTCCCAGAGGCGCACCGATCAAGACGAAGACAATGCAGGCGAAGGGGATCGAGTATTTCTTGTGAATTTCCACCATAAACGCGTCAATACGCCGGCGGTTTTTCTCCGGTTCTGCTTTCAGTTCCTTCACCTGTTTCCACATCTGCGGAGCGGAGAGTTCGCGGTCGGAACGGTATCCGCTCTCCTGCCTGGCGAAGACCATATTCGGCGCGGAGATGCGCAATAAGGATCGTTCGAATTGGGTGCGCTGATAATAATCCGGATCTTTTGCGTCTTCGCGATGAATTTCGCCTTGAAATAACAGGAGATGAAATGCTTCTTCGTTGTAGATGAAATTGAGAACCCCCTTTTGCGCTGAAACAATCGTGGGGTACCGCGGATTCCTCTCATCGTAGATGACCAGGTTATGCAGTTCGGATCGGTTCTGGTCAATCCGCTGCGCCCATAAGACGAATTGCGGCAGATCGAAGATGAAGATGCCTTCTTCCAGCGACAGCGTCGGCTTCTTGCGGTGAATGTCGCCGGAAAGAACGCGCGATTGATGGTTGAAGTCCGGTAAAATGCGGTTGTTGAATTCAATCAACAGGTAACAGATGAGAATTGCCAGCAGGATGTACGGAAGGATGAGTCTCCAGATGCTCACGCCCGCGGATTCCAGAGCGGTAACTTCATTGTCCGCGGAGAGACGGCCGAAAGACATCAGCGTCGCCACCAATACCGCCATCGGCACCGCCAGAGCGACGATCCAGGCGAGATTCAGGAAGAAGAACTCCATAACGACGTAGGGATCCAGCCCCTTACCTGCGATTTTCCCCAGCATCTGCACGATTAAATTCAGCAGGATGATCATAGCGATCAGGCTGAAGGAATAGAAGAACGGTGGTATGAACTCAAGGATGAGATAGCGGTCTATAATTCTCATAGGAAATGCGGAATGCGATTGCCTGTATTTTCATTAAAACGCTTGACTCGATCCCAAGGATTCCGTATATTTGTAAGTTATAATTCATCTCCGAAGATGCCGTCGGGAGGACTAGTCCTAATGGTAAGGCAGCGGCCTTGAAAGCCGCCGGCTCTTCGCGAGCCTTGGGGGTTCGAATCCCTCGTCCTCCGCTGGGTTTACATACATTGCATCGGAGAGGTGGCCGAGTAGGCTGAAGGCACTCGCCTGCTAAGCGAGGGAGAGGTGATAAGCTTCTCCGCGGGTTCGAATCCCGCCCTCTCCGCTTATCTCATCCCGCCGCATTCGGCGGGATGTCATTTTCCCCCCAGCGCGGTGACGCGGTACATCAGCTTCATCCCCGTCATCAAGGACTCGATCGAGATCCTCTCGTCTTTGCCGTGCATTCTCCAGATTTCACCTTCCGGCAGGGGAAAGGGCAGCAAGCCGTATGTGGGAACTCCGGCTCTTCGCAGCCTAGTTCCATCCGACATTCCCGGCGATTGATAAGGCAGAACCGGCGTCCCGGGGAACATCTCCTGACAGACCTGTTCCATCAGAATGAAACCCGCGCCCTCTGGAGATGAAGCCGAAGGTGCCGCAGATTTCGCCGAGTATTCGAAGGAATAGGGACCTTGTCCCACCCATAATCGCAGTGAATCCACGAAGTCGTCGAGGTCCTGATCGGGCTGCAGCCGGCAGTTGAGATTTACGGTCGCGGATGCAGGATGCACATTGGTCTTGAAACCGCCTTCGATCAGCGTCGGTGAGATCGTATTGGCGGTTATGCTCAGATACAACGGATCCTTCGTCTCGATGCTTTCACCCACCAATGCCACGGACGGATCCAGAGGTGCGATGCCGGTGAAAAAAGCGCGCGTCACGGGATTCAAGGTGCTCTTCGCCGGTCGAGATTCCAATCGAAGCAACGCGTGGGCGAGCGCATAGATGGCGTTATCCGCGCGCGGCACGGATGAATGCCCCGTCGTTCCCCGCGCGGTCAATCGGATGTTGTAAGCAACCTTTTCACAAGTCTGAATGCCGATATACAAGGATTGATCCCCTTGGAGGACGATTCTGCCCCCTTCATTATAGGCGAACGCCGCTTCCATCAACTTCCGATCTTTTTCAAGCAGCCATCCTATTCCGATGCCGCCTCCTGTCTCTTCCCCTGCTGTCGCCAGAAAAATAATATCTCGGCTCAGCGGTATGTTCTGCCGCTTCAGCAACGCCAGCGTCATCGCTTCGACGGCCAACATCCCCTTGTCGTCCAACGCGCCGCGACCGTAAAGATAGCCATTCTCAACGACTCCGGAAAGCGGCGGAACCGACCATTCTGCAGAATCGAAGGGCACTACATCCATATGCGCGACCAACAAGATCGCTTTTTGACTGCCGTTCCCGTGGAGTCGTGCAACCAAGTTGGCTCGCCCCGGAGCGACTTTGAATATCTGGTTTTTGATTCCTTCGTGATCCAGAAAATCTTTCAGAACACGGCACACCGCCAGTTCATTCCCCGGGGGATTCTGCGAATCCACGCGAATCAATTTTTGCAACAGCGAAACGAGCTCGTTTTCGACTTTGTACCAGTCCGGTTCGGTTGAATCGGATCGCGCCAACGAAGGGGGTAACCAGAAGAATAGGAGGAGAACCCATGTCAAGAGCTTTTGGTGTTTCATTGGGAAGCAGGCTTGAAACGGACGGGTAAGGTTTTGATGATTTCCTTCAATAGTCGTTTGAAGTCACCGCTGACGCGGTTCGCCGCAGCGATGACTTCTTCATGATTCAACTTTCCAAATCCATCTGGTGATCCATGGGAAGATCCAGCGGCGCTGTTGGTGATGCAACTGATGCCTAAAACCGTCATCCCCAAATGTGCTCCTTCTGCAGCTTCCGGCGCTGTGGACATACACACCGCATCGGCGCCCAGCAAGCGCATCATTCTAATTTCCGAAGATGTTTCATAAGTCGGACCTGTCAAGACACCGAGGACGCCTAATTGCACCGGAACGCCGATCCTGTTCGCCGCTTCGGCTGCGATTTTCAAGAGGCTGCGGGAATAGGGAGAGCCTTCACTAAAAAAAGGGTTGCGTTCGATTATAAGCGCCTGACGCGGCGGTTCCGGCCGTCTGAATTGAAGATCTATCTGATCTTCTATCAGCAGGAATGATCCTGGTTTCAACTTTGGATGAATGCCTCCGGATGCGTTGGTTAGAATGAGGATCTCTGCGCCGAGCGCATGGGCGATACGCGTCGGCAGAAGAACCTGTTTAGATGAATAGCCTTCGTAATAATGCACTCTGCCCTGAAAGCAGAGCAGCGATTTTCCGTGAAGGTTTCCGATATGAATGGCACCGCTGTGACCTTCGACCGTGGAACGGGGATAACCCGGCAGATCGGCAGTCTGAATTCTGCTACTGTCTTCAAGCTCTGCTGCAAAATCCCCTAAGCCGGAACCCAGCACGAGAGCGATCACCGGTGGAGCGGAGAATAGGGGGCGCAGGGTTTTGATGATTTCCGGCATTTCCTCGGAAGAATAACGGCTTTCGCGAAGCATGACGTTAAAAGGGCGTTTGTTTCTTGCGCAGGATTTTCAATACGCGATCCAGAAGTGCAACCTTGGATTTGTAGGGCATAAAGCTGCTCTTGAATCCCATAATGATGATGTTTTTCAGATCCTCTTCGCTGAAGCCGAACGTTTTACATGCGAGCTGATATTCGTCGGTGACTGTGGTGTTGGAGATCAATCGGTTATCCGTATTCAGGGTAACCCGCAAACCCCAGTCGTAGTATAACCTCAAAGGATGGGATTCCAAAGATTTCACCGCTCCGGTCTGGACATTAGAGCTCAAACAGATCTCCAGCGGGATGCGGTGATCGTTGACGTAATTCAGCAAATCGCCGTCTTCTTTCAGCCGCGTGCCGTGCCCGATGCGGTGAGTGTTGAGATTGTGCAGCGCTTGTTTGATAGAGTCCGGTCCGTAGGCTTCTCCAGCATGCACCGTGCAATTGATGTTGTTCTTCCGGATGAGATAAAAGGCTTCGCTGTGGTCTCGCGCCGGATATTGATCTTCCACGCCGGCGAGGTCGAAACCGACCACTCCCTGATGTTTATACGCCACCGCCAGTTCCGCCAAGCGCAGCGAAGTTTCCGGAGAGATGTTGCGGAGTCCACAGACGATGACGCCGGTCTTGATGTCCGCTTCCTTTTCCGCCTGAGCCAGCCCGTCCAAGACTGCGTTCATCACCTGCGTCAATTTCATCCCTTTGCGGGTGTGCAAGATGGGAGAATAGCGCACTTCCAAATAGAGAACGCGTTCGTCAGCGCAGTCTCGCGCCAATTCATAGGCGGCGCGGTGCAGAGCTTCGCCGTCTTGAAGGACGGAAAGCGTGCATTCGAATTTCTTCAGATAATCCACGAGACTGCGCGGACCTTCCGATACGGCGAAGATTTTACGCAAATCATCCAGCGACCGCGCCGGTAGAGGTAATTTTCGCTCTTGCGCCAACTCCCAGACCGTTTCAATCCGCAAGGAACCATCGAGATGACAGTGCAGATCCACCTTCGGGAGCGCGCGGATCACCTCTTCCGCAGGGATTTCTGCAGGGATGTGAGTTTCGATCGCATGTCCGATTTGTTCGTTGAGCTCAGTCATTTTTTCTTCAAACCTTAAGCGTTGAAATCATCATAAATAATACGGATTACATTTCGGAGTTCCGCTCATTTCGAGATAGTCAGAGAAACACCGCATTTCATATCAAGATTCCAGCGATCGTTCCGGTCATATAACAAGTCAGGGCGCCTGCGAACATGGCTTTCAACCCCAGTTTGGACAGGTCCTTGCGGCGGGAGGGGGCTAAGGCGCCAATTCCGCCCAACTGGATGCCGATGCTGCCGAAATTGGCGAAACCGCACATGGCGTAGGTGGCGATGGTGACGGAACGTTCGCTCAATGCGCCGGTTCGCATCAGTTCGGTGAGCTTCAAATAGGCGACGAATTCATTGGCGCTGATCTGTATGCCCAGAAGGTTGCCGACGATTCCAGCTTCCGACCAGGGAACCCCCATCAGAAATGCGAGCGGTGCGAAGACGGTGCCGAATATGCTCTGCAAACTGTTCGGAAAGATGCCGGTGTAACCCTTCCCCTGATGATAAATCCCTTTCAGCAGATCTCCATCCACCAATGTATCCAGCCAGCCGAGGACGGCGTTGATCAGAGCTAATAACGCCAGAAAGCTGATCAGCATGGCGATCACGTTAGCCGCCAGTTTCAATCCGTCTGTGGTTCCGCGCGCTGCAGCTTCCAAAGCATTGTCGTAAAGATGCATCTTCGGAATTTTCACATCTCCGGCTGTGGCGGAATGTTCCGTTTCTGGGAAAATAATCTTCGCCATCATCAAGGCGCCGGGAGCCGACATAACCGAAGCGGCAATCAGGTGCTGCGCAGGCACGCCCAGACTCATATAGCTCGCCATAACCCCACCGGCGATCGTGGCGAATCCGCCCACCATAATCGTGAATAACTCAGATTGAGTCAAGCCGTCCAGATAAGGGCGGATCAACAAGGGGGCTTCCGTCATGCCCACAAAGATATTGGCGGAATTCGATAGGGACTCCGCACCGGAGGTGCGCATCGCCCAGCGCATGCACTTCGCCATAGCGCCGATCAGGATCTGTGCGATCCCCAGATAATACAAGATGGCGGAAAAAGCGCTGAAGAAGATGATCGTGGATGCGATGATCAGAGCCACTTGGGTGCCGTAGATTCCGTAATTTTTGGGACTTCCCAGTTCGCCGAAGAGAAAGTTGACTCCGACTTGCGATAGCTGCAGAAATTCATAGACTTTCCCTGCCAACCAGCCGAAAGCGGAATTGCCGGGCTTCCATCCCAGCAAGATCATCCCCAGTGCGAACTGGATCCCCAAACCCACCGCTACGGTGCGGATTTTAATGGCGCGTCGGTTGTTGGAAAGCAGCAGCGCGATTCCCAACAATGTGATCAGACCCATTATGCCCGTCAGTCGTTCCATTTCATAATTCGCTTTGTTGTTATCAAATGTTAGATGTCAGTCTTTTCCCTATGCTATGATCATATCTGACAGAATCGGAATTACACCGCTCGGCGCACCGCACGATAACCGCAGAACAACGCAACGGCGATCAGCGATATTCCCAGGGTGAAGTTTCCGAAAATCAGTTTTCCGATCCCGAAGGTCGCACCATAGATCAACCCCACGCCCAGCAGCCAATTTATGAAGTGGCTGCGCAGTTTCGTCGCGCCCCATTCGCGCTTCCATTCCTCGCGCCAGAAACCGCCCGGATGCACTCGTTCATAGAATCTCGACAGCGTTTCTTCCCGCACTGGCGGCGTCAGCAGGGTGACCGCGATCCAGGCGATGATGGAAATCGGAACGATGATCAGCGCTTTATGCTGTACTTGGAGAGACAGCCCGAACAAAACAGGTGGGTGGGAAAACAACGAATAGCTGATTCCAGCGCGTAAAGTCTGCGCGCATGCAATCACTTCCAGGATGATAGTTACCAGGATGGAGGATGCCAGCGCCGCAATCTCAGACCAGGCATTGATCCGCCACCAGAACCAGCGTAAGATCAACACAGGACCGATCCCCGCTCCCATCGCCCAGATGAACTCCCAGGCACGCGCTATGGAACCCATGTTCATCGCCGTAAATGCGCCTCCCGCCATCATCGCCACCGTCGCCCAGCGGGAAACCCATAAATAGTGGCGTTCCGAAGCATTCTTTAGGATGAAACGGCGGTAAACGTCGTTGACCAGATAAGACGCGCCCCAATTCAAATGCGTCGAAATGGTGGACATAAACGCCGCCAGAAAGCCTGCAATCAGCAGTCCCAAGATTCCGGGACCTGCGAGCAGGGACATCGCTTTTGGGTAACCGGCTTTATCGCCCAATGAGTCATCCGCCAGATTGGGGAAGAGGATCATAGACGCCAGAGCGACGATCACCCAGGGCCAGACGCGCAAGGCGTAATTGGCGAAATTAAACCAGAGCGTCGCCAGCAGAGCATGCTTCTCATTCTTGCAGGACATCATCCGTTGGATGATATAACCGCCTCCGTCCGCATTGTGCGAAGCCCACCACATCAGCCCAATAAAGATCAGAAAGGTGAAAAAATGGGTGGTTATAAAAGGTTCTGAACTGCTGGGTAAGGAAGGAAAAAAATTCAGAGTATCGGAATGAAATCCGGGCGACAGCCGCACCTGTTCGAGCAATTCGTGGATTCCGCCGAAGTGCTGCGCCGCGAGAACCGCCAGCAGAATTGCGCCCCCCATCGCCAGCCCGAACTGGAGAAAATCCGTAATCACCACGCCCCATAAGCCGGACAGCGTGGAATAAAAAAGAGCGATGATCGCACAGCCCCAAACCGCCCAATTCCTGCCTACACCCAGCGTTACCGACGCCACCGCCGACATCCCGTTGATCACCCAGCCCATGACGATGAAGTTGTACAGGAGCGCGAAATACAGCGCCTTAAAACCGCGCAAAACGGCGGCGGATTTGCCGCTGTAGCGCAGCTCGATGAGCTCGTTGTCCGTGAACACGCGGGCGCGGCGCCATAATCGCGAAAAGAAAAAAACGCCTAAGAGCCCTCCCAGCGCGATGCACCACCAATACCAGTTGCGCCAAATGCCGTCTGCGCGCACCAGCTCTGTGATGGCTAAAGGAGTATCCGCAGCGAAGGTGGTAGCGACCATAGATGTCCCCGCAATCCACCAAGGCAGAGAACGCCCCGATAAAAAGTATTCTTCCGTCGAAACGGAAGATCTGCGGGTGTAGAAATAGCCTATCCCCAGAGTCAGCAGAAGATAGGCGGCGATGATGCTCCAATCCAGAATTTGCAGGGTGAATCCTTAGGGTTTGATACCCATGCCGTCACTGAGCAAGTTCAATATAGGACGGAAGCAGAGTTACATATGAAAGGAAGTCTCTGTCCCGCCCCGGACAAAATCCACCGGCACCGAGATAATCATGCCGTTTCCCGGTTGATCCAGGGGGCCGACTGTATCTTCGAACGCCTCCACGACCAGTGGGATCATCTCTTCGTGCAGCAAAATCATAATCACCTTGTTTTCGCTTCTCGCGCCGGAAATCAGGCTCTTCAATCCAGCAAATATCGGAATGTCCTGCGTTAGAATCTTTGCCATTCCGACGCTGTTCAGGATCGTTGCGCCGCGCAAGCCGAGTTCGACGAAGACAACGATCAAGTCCTGCAGGTACTCCACTTTATTCAAAATAATGAAGAGCAGTCGGTTGTGATTCCTGTCGTCCGGCATGACGTCCTTTTCGCTAACGAGCGGTTGAAGCGAATATAAGCAACTGCCGCAAAAAAGGCAAGGGGAATTTGACCGTTCCCTTTCATATTCTGCGCAAATACGGAATCGAAATACGGAAATATCGTTATCTTATGCCTTTTTTTTCTATGTTACTGTGATAATCTTTGAGTAGGCGGCTGACGGCAGGATCGTCATCGAAAGTCGAATCCAAAATAGTTCTTGTAAAATATGCGTTTACCGAATCTTTGGGTAGGTTCAGCAGGCCGATGGTCGTGAGCGCTCTTCCTTTGCGACTGGTGCCGGCTACGAGCGCTTTTCCGAACCGCAGCAGATTCGCTTGCGGTTCAAGTTCCATCGTGGAAAGAACCAAGTCTATCTCCGGGTTCTCGGATGCGATCCGGCGGCTGCTGCGCGCCGGCAGATCAGTCAGCAGGATGATTCGATCGCATTCGGGTTTCATTTTCATAGCCGTTTGGCGAACGGCGGTTTCAGGATCTGTATATTCGAGCGTAATCTCGCGGGAGCGCCGCATTTCCAACGGACGGACGGCGCCCACACCGAGAATTCCGAATGCATATTGTTTTACGCGGATCAGACGCCACCCAGGGAGTAACGGCTCGCCGCTGTTTTTGTCCACTAAATTCGCAGAAATCAGGGGGAGTTTCAGAGAATCCCTCGCCCATATCAATGTTTCTCGTCCGATGATCAGATCCTGCGCCGTCACGTTGACGGCATGATACCCCATCAACGCGAAAGCCTTTAGAAGAATGCGGTTTTTCAGGGAATCCCCCAGCGTATAGATTTCGGCGAAATCGCCGGCGTCTAACACCAACGCATTCTCGTTCCAATTGTGCAGGCTGTCGCGGATCGCCGCCGCGAGCCGCGCGACACCGCCGACCCTGCCTTCCTTGCATCCGCAAGGTTCGAGATAGCCGTAGAGAGTCCCCGAATAGAGGATATGTACTGTCGTATCTTCGTTCCGCGAGCAACCGCACAGGACGGCGAAAACGCAGAACACCCAAACAATATGCAGAAAGTTTTTCATCTGTTTTCAATTTGATGATATTCCAAAATAAGTAAATTAGAACTAAAAGGCAAGGTTCGCTTTCGGCTTTATGCATTAAAAGTGGCGCTGAAGAGCGAATGACGTATGGCTTGAAATAGAGCAGAAACTCATTGGCATTTGCAGATTCTTGTCATACATTTTGCTTTATAGAACAACGATTAGTTGACTTCGATGTGTGCGAAAAGATAGACAATTTTTTGTCTTGCATCTGGTATGTGAATTTGCTATCTTTAGACGTTTTGCAGATAATCATCAAAAGGATGCGATGAAAACTGGCTTTCTTTCACCGCTGCTTTTAGGATTGTGGATCGCCGGATGCGCCGGAACCGGAGATCCTTCTCACCGGTTCGGACAAGACGCATCCAAGGATGACGTCCATCTCCAGCGCAACCGCGATGATTCCGCAATCCTGATGACAGACCTGTCTCCTCAAGAACGATTCGACACCGCTCTGCGGTTTTATGAGATGGCACTGGACAGCGCCGCCGTGCAAAGCAATGTAGAGGCTCAAAATCTATTTGAATCCGCAATTCTATATCTTTCCGATATATCCAGGGATTCATTGGGAATCACTCCGGATGAAGTCTACAATCTACGCAGAGAACTCATACAGGATTATGCCGGTTTTCTGTCCAGACTTCCCGAATTGCCGGCGGAGAGCACGCCGTCCGCGGTCTATATGAGCCTCTCTGAATTTTTGGGGGATTCCATCACTTCTTGGGATGATTTGATAGATGTTGTCTTGTCCAGCGAAGAAGTCGAAGTGGATACTTCCGCAGCATTGTTGCAGACTTATCCCGGTGTGCCGCTCGTCGTCAATTCGCATGTGGAACAAGCCATCGTTTTTTTTCAAACACGAGCTTATAAAGTCTTCACCCGCTGGCTGGAAAGGGCGGGGGAAGCGATTCCTTATTTCAGCGCGCTCTTAAAGGAAGAAGGGATGCCGGAAGAGATCGTCTATCTGGCGATGATCGAGAGCGGCTTCAGCAATAGTGCTTATTCCCGAGCGCACGCATCCGGCCCCTGGCAGTTCATCGCTTCGACGGCGAAAATTTACGGTCTGGAAGTCGGCTATTATTACGATGAGCGCCGAGATCCGGAACTCGCCACCCGCGCCGCCTGCCGCTATTTGAAGAAGCTGTACGATCAATTCGGAGATTGGTATTTGGCTTTTGCATCCTACAATTGCGGCGAAATGCGAGTTGAAAAGACCGTCAAGCGAGTCGGAACGAACGATTATTGGCGGATTCGGGAATTCCTGCCCAAACAAACGCGCGATTATGTGCCTTATTATCTTGCGGCGCGCTTGATCTGCCAGGATCCGGAAAAATATGGCTTTGCGCCGATTCTTTATCGCACTGCGCCGGAAACGGACGTCGTCTATGTGGACGGTTGCGTGGATTTGAAGGATATCGCCCGCTGTGCGGAAACCGAACACGAACTGGTCAAATCGCTGAATCCAGCTTTGAAGCGCGGATGTACGCCTCCTGGAGCGAAGAATTTCGCCGTGCGCATACCGAAAGGCGCGGGACAGAATTTCGACGAAAAGATTGCGCAGGTGCCCCGGCTGCAAAAGCAGGAGAGGAGCGATTGGGTGAGGCACCGCGTGCGCAACGGCGAAACGCTGAGCACGATTGCCCGCCGCTATGGAGTCAGTGTGCAAGCCATTCAATCCGTCCCCGCTAACAACCTGAAAAATCCGAATAAGATCAGTGTCGGGCAATACGTGATGATTCCAGTGCGGGAATCCTACTACGCGTCTACGGCAGAGCCGGAAATCGGCAGACCGCAACCCGCCAGAGTCACTTCGGAAAACGGCCTGGTGCGCACGATCTATCGCGTAAAAAAAGGGGATACACCCGCAAAAATCGCCCAGCAATTTGATGCGAAAGTTTCAGATCTCAAGACCTGGAATCACCTCTGGGGAGAGCGCTACATCTATCCCGGACAGAAACTGATCATCTGGACAAAGTCACCGGACGGGACGCATAAGAATCGCAATTTGGCGGACGTCGAAAACGGGATCTCCGATGATTCCGTCCAGGGTCCGGGTCTGCATGTGGTACAGCCGGGAGACACCCTTTGGGATATTTCCAGAAAGTACGGGATATCGGTGCAGAACCTGAAGAAGTGGAATCATATCAGTTCCGCTTATCGTTTGAAACCCGGATCCACACTGAAATTGCAGCCGTAAAGGAGATTGATTGAGTAGACGGAAAGATTTGTACGTACTGCTGGTTTTCTTTCTCGCCTTGTTTCTCTTCTTCTATTTCGCCTTCGGGGTCTTTTCACCGAGCGATTCGTTCACGGAGTTGAACCTTGGCGGGGGTGATAAGATCGCGCTGGTGAAAATCATCGGTCCGATCTATGACGCGCGCCCCATTCTCGATCAACTGATCAAGGTGGAGGAGATCCCTTCCATCAAAGGTATCCTGCTGCGCCTGGATACGCCCGGGGGCGGAGTGGCGGCTTCCCAGGAAATTTATCAAAAATTGCGCTATCTGAGGGATGAAAAGAAGATTCCCATCGTGGCTTCCATGGGCAGTGTGGCAGCGTCGGGAGGGTATTATGTCGCTCTGGGTGCGGATACGATCATGGCGAATCCCGGGACAGTCACCGGCTCTATCGGCGTGATCGGTCAATTCCCTGAATATGCACGATTGCTGAAGAAGATCGGAGTGGATGTGCAGGTGGTGAAGAGCGGGGAATTCAAAGATACCGGCATCCCTTCCCGACCGCTGACTCAGGCAGATAGAGCCTATCTGCAGAATTTAATTATGGATATCTACCATCAGTTTCTTGATGCGATTGTTGCGGAGAGAAAAATCAGCCTTGCGCGCGTGGAACAATTAGCGGATGGCAGAGTATATACCGGTCGTCAAGCGCAAGAGCTCGAATTGATTGATCTGATCGGCACGTATGACGATGCCTTGAAACTAGTAGGGGAAATGGCTGGGATCTCCGGTAAACCCCGCCTGGTTGAATTGCAACGCAAGAAGAAGACGTTGTTGGACTTCGTTTTCGGCGATCTCGAAGAGATGCTTTTCCTGCGATGGGGGCTGTCTGTTCCGATGCGCTACGAGCTGCCCTGAAAGAACGAGAATTTCCGCGAAAATGGGTGACAAAATCCCATATCCATTCGTATAAAAGATAATTCCCGTCCAATTCGGGGAAAAGTGAAAATGAAGGAGAGGTAATTATGAACAAAAGTGATTTAATTCGTGAAATCGCAAGTCGAACCGGCTTGACGCAGAATGACACCCGTGCCGCCATTGATGGATTGGTGAGCGTGATCGTGAAGCAGGTGAGCCAAGACAAAAGCGTGAATCTGCGCGGTTTCGGCACCTTCAAGGCGGTCTCCCGAAAGGCTCGCAAGGCTCAGCATCCCCGCACCCGCAAGACGATCAACGTGCAGGCGAAAAGAGTTCCCGTTTTTCGCGCATCCCCTGAATGGAAATCTGAACTACTGAAGAAAAAGAGATAGGATCCACGCGCAGCATCGCTGCGCTAACGAAGAGGAGGTATCAGCATTGCCTTGTGGCAAGAAACGCAAGCGCGCCAAGATGGCTACGCACAAGAGGAAGAAACGCCTTCGCAAGAACCGACATAAGAAGAAGTAAGAACCCGATGCAGGATTGACCCGCTCCTGTGTCAACTGCACATCGCCGCAGGATGAATTTTTTGATCCTGTCAGGCGACATACCGTGATGATGTGGAGAGAGCAGCGCTTCCGTTCGCGCTTGGGACTTCAAGCAACCGGTTGCGGATCGCAGGCTGATCAACCATAAGGTATGCTGAATGTAGATTGCGGAACATGAGCGTCTGGCAGGTTCTAATCTGGTTATTAGAACTGTCAGGGCGAATTTTTGCTCGTCCGACGGAAAATGCGGGTATATCAGAGAGTCTTTTCCCAGACTTTCTTTGTTACTGAAACACAGCCCCAGCTCAGGGTGTCGGAATGGATGTTCCGTTGCTGACCGTCAGCGAAGTAACTGGACGAATCAAAATCATCCTGGAGGGCGGTATGCCGCCGCTCTGGGTGAAGGGAGAAGTGTCGCAGTTCGTTAGTCATCGCTCCGGCCATTGCTACTTCACTCTAATTGATGAGCGGTCGCAGCTTCCGTGTGTGTTTTGGAAAGGACGGGCGCAGGAGTCGGCATATCTCCCCAAGATCGGTGAACAGGTGATCGCCCATGGCAAGGTCGCCGTCTATGAACGGGGCGGGCGCTACCAATTCGATTGTTATGAGCTGCGGCCAGCAGGGGCCGGTGAGTTGGCGTTAGCCTTTGAAGCGTTGAAGCAGAAATTGGCGGCGGAGGGTCTATTTTCTCTGGATCGGAAGATCCCGCTGCCGCCGTTTCCCGAGCGCGTCGGATTGGTCACCAGCCCGGATGGCGCCGCCTTGCACGATATTTTGGAAGTCGCTCGAAAGCGTGCGCCTTGGGTGGAGTTTCGTCTGGTGCCGGTTCATGTGCAGGGCGGTTCAGCCGCGGCGGAGATCGCTGCGGCGATAAAATTGCTGGATCGCACAGGCTGGGCGCAGGTCATCATCGTCGGACGCGGAGGAGGATCGCCGGAAGACTTATGGGCGTTTAACGAATCGGCGGTGGTTCGTGCCATTGCAAACTGCAACACGCCTATCATCAGTGCAGTGGGGCATGAGGTGGATTTTACGCTGGCGGATCTCGCCGCCGATGTGCGTGCGCCGACGCCGTCAGCGGCTGCAGAAATCTGTTTACCGGATCGCGAAGCGTTGAAGAGAAGACTAAGTGAATCGGTTCTTCGCTTGCAGCGCGCCGTCCAATCGAGGCTGTCCGAAACTCGACGCTGGATTGAGGAACACGCGGATTTGATTCTGAATAAGAGCGTCTATTCCGTATGGCGCGAAAACAGCCAGCGCTGCGATGAATTTTTACGGCGCCTGGAAACGGCGGCATTTCGAGTCTTAGAGAGGCGACGCATCCTGGTGAACAGTTTCGCGGATCGTCTGCAATCCCTCGATCCGCATGGAATCCTCGCACGTGGCTATGCAATTGTCCGCAAAGCTTCAGAGGAGACTCCTATCCGCAAAGCTGCCTCCCTCTCGACGAAAGATATGATACGTATAACTTTTTACGAAGGAAATGCGCAAGCCGAGGTGATTTCCACAAGCGCTTCTTGACGATCCTTCAGCTATGTCGAATGCCGCAAAGAAAACTTTTGAAGACGCAATCAAGCGCCTGGAAGAAATTGTGAATCTTCTGGAAGGGCAAACGACATCCCTGGAGGATTCGATTTCACTCTTCGAAGAAGGCAAAGCGTTGATCGAATTCTGTATGGAAAAACTGGATGCGGCGGAGCAGAAGCTCAAGGTCCTGACGCATCCGGAAGCTGATGATGAATGAGCTCTGAAATTGTGATGATGGACAAGAGGTAAAGGTGAGCGAATATCTTTCCCGGATTCAGTCACCGGATGATCTGAAGAAATTGTCGCCTGCGCAATTGGTGCAGCTGGCGGATGAACTGAGAGACTTCATCATAAACAATGTCTCCATCACCGGTGGGCATCTCGCACCCAGCCTGGGAGTCGTGGAGTTGACCATTGCACTGCACTACGTTTTCAACAGTCCGGTGGACAAGTTTATCTGGGATGTGGGACATCAGGCGTACGCGCATAAAATTTTGACAGGGCGCCGGGACCGCTTTCATGAAAACCGCCGGTATCAGGGCATCAGCGGTTTTCCACGCCGCGATGAGAGCCCTCATGACGCGTTCGGCACCGGTCATGCTTCCACTTCGATTTCCGCGGGCTACGGTCTGGTTTGTGCTCGGGATATGGCAGGCGAAAAGTACTCCGTCATCGCCGTGATCGGCGACGGTGCGATGACCGGCGGGCTAGCGTTTGAAGGTCTGAACAATGCTGGAGCATCCGGCAGGGATTTTATCGTCGTCCTGAACGACAATAAGATGTCCATTTCCCCCAATGTCGGGGCACTATCCAAGTATCTTGCGATTCTCATCACAGACCCCCGAATGAATCGCATCAAGAAGGAGCTGCTGCGGCGCGCCGAAAACCTGCCGCAGGGCAAGCGGATCACGAGATCCTGGGGACGGTTGGAAGCCTCGATCAAGGCGATGTTGGTGCCCGGGCTCTTCTTCGAACAACTCGGATTTCGCTATATCGGACCTCTGGATGGTCATAACATTGAAGACCTGATTCATATTTTCCGCCAGGTGAAGGATTTGAACGGGCCGATCCTCGTGCACGTTTTGACGCGCAAAGGCAAAGGCTATCTGCCGGCAGAGCAGAATGCCACCAAGTTCCACGGGATCGGATCCTTTATCAGGGAAACCGGTGAGACGAATATAGCACCTCAAACGCCGACCTACACATCAGTCTTCGGAAAGACGCTGGTGAAGCTGGCGGATAAAGATCCCACGATTGTGGCAATCACCGCCGCGATGAAAGACGGAACAGGTCTGTCGGAATTTGCGCACCGCTTCCCCGACCGATTTTACGATGTCGGAATTTCAGAGAGCCATGCCGTAACCTTCGCCGCCGGGTTAGCGACGCAGGGGCTGCACCCTGTTGTGGCGATCTATTCTACCTTTTTGCAGAGAGGATACGATCAAATTCTGCACGATGTCGCGCTGCAGAAGCTGCCGGTCGTCTTCGCTCTCGATCGAGGCGGTATCGTCGGTGAAGACGGACCGACGCATCACGGCGTGTTCGATCTTGCGTATCTTCGCCACATTCCCAATATGGTGATCCTTTCGCCGCGGGATGAGAACGAACTGCAGCATATGCTGCTGACGGCGGTGAAATACCGCCAGGGTCCGATCGCTGTTCGTTATCCGCGGGCCGAAGGCATCGGCTGCCCGCTCGATCCTGAGCCAAATTGGATGACATTAGAAATCGGCCGCGCGGAAGTCGCTCGCGTGGGAGGCGACGGCGCAATTTTGACGCTGGGCACGGTCTTCTGGGAAGCCATGCAGGCGGCTCAGATGCTGGATGAAATCGGCATTTCTCTGACCGTAGTCAATATGCGCAGTCTGAAGCCCTTGGATCATGAATTGCTGCGTGAACTGGCTCAGCGTTTCAGCCACATTATGACTGTAGAGGAAGGCGCTCTGCCCGGGGGATTTGGATCAGCGGTCATCGAAGCTTTCGAGGAATTGGACCTGCCAATGCCGCGATTCAGGCGGCGGGGCATCGTGGATCAATTCGTGGAGCAGGGAGAACGCAGTCTTCTGTTGCGCAATATCGGTCTGGACGCAGCAGGGATCGCCAAGACGGCGAAGGCTTTCTTCGCTCCAGCAAGCCGCGGAAAGCGACGCGGGGAAAGCTTTCCGCAGAAGCTTCTTCCAGATGGGGAGAAGGACTTCGCTTTGAGAATAAATGATTTGAAAAAATACGATGACCTTCGGCATCATCGCCAATACGCAAAAAGATCAAATCTGGGACGTACTTCCACCCTTTCTGACCTGGTTAGAAAGTAAAGGCGCCTCGGTGATCTTATGCGACGATCTTGAAGCCAATCTGAAAACCACTTGGAAGAACTTTCTTCCCGCCGAAGCCTTAGCCGCCGCTAGCGATTTGATCCTCTCCTTCGGTGGAGACGGCACACTGCTCTCCACCGCCCGTAAAGTCGGACGCCGTCAAACTCCGATTCTCGGAGTCAACTTGGGCGGTTTCGGTTATCTCGCCGAGATTTCTCTCGAGCGGTTATACCCCCGCGTAGAAGAACTGCTTTCCGGCGCATATCGCATAGAAGACAGGATGGTGCTCGCTTGCCGTGTCAACGAAGCGCCCGACGAATATTTCGCTCTCAACGATGTCGTGATAGATAAAGGCGCTTTCCCGCGTGTGGTGAGAATCCGGACCACGATCGCCGGGCGGTATCTGAATACTTATACCGGAGACGGTTTGATCATCGCTACGCCCACCGGTTCCACAGCCTACTCTTTGTCCACCGGAGGACCCATCGTAGAACCCGCTCTGAACGCGCTGATTGTGAATCCGATATCCCCGCATACGCTGGCAGATCGTCCGATGGTCATCGGCGCTGACCAGGAGATCGAAGCGAAAGTGGAAGGGGGGCATGATGCTGTCGTTCTCTCGACGGACGGCCAGGTTGTGCAGAAGCTGAGAATCGGGGATCGTGTAATCGTCCATCGAGCGGATTTCGTCGTGAAATTAGCCCTTTTCCAGGACAAATACTTCTACGATATCCTCCGCGAAAAATTGAAATGGGGAAACGGTCCGTTACCGCAGTCATCCCCAACCTGAGTTCCCACCCGAATTTACAGATAAACGTATGTCATTCTTGCATGCACTACGCGAGCGGCTGATTCAGACGCGCCGAAAGCTGGGGGATAACATCCGTCGAGTGCTCGCCCTTCATCCGATCATAGACGAAAATCTCTATGCAGGATTGGAAGAAGCGCTGATTACCGCGGATGTTGGGGTTTCCACGACGGACGCGATTTTAACGAGTCTGCGAAAAAAGGTGTCCGAGGCTTCATCGTCGGAAGTAGATATCCGCGAGCTGTTGACGGAAGTCATCGTGGAGATGATGCAATCATCGGCGTATAGCGCTGAATTGAACCTATCTGCTCGACCGGCCGTGATTCTAATTGTCGGGGTCAATGGCAGCGGGAAGACCACAACTATCGCGAAGCTGACGCGATACTTTCAGAAGCAGGGCAGAAGAGTCCTTCTGGCGGCTGCCGATACCTTTCGAGCCGCTGCGAGCGAACAGCTGATCGTGTGGGGCGACCGCCTCGGCGTTCCGGTGATCCACCAGAAGCCCGGCGCGGATCCTGCCGCTGTGGCGTTTGACGCGCTGCAAGCTGCGAAGGCTCGCGGTTTTGACCTGTTGATCGTTGATACCGCCGGCAGACTGCACAACAAAGCCAACTTAATGCAGGAGTTGAAGAAAATCATCCGAGTGATGAAAAAACTGGATCCGGAAGCTCCTCACGAGATATTGCTCGTTCTGGATGCGAATACCGGGCAGAATATGATTCAACAAGCCCGGGTATTTCAAGAAATTTGCGGTGTGACGGGCTTGGTGTTAGCCAAATTGGACGGAACAGCGCGGGGCGGGGCGGTAATCGCCGCCTGTCGGGAACTTCAGCTCCCGCTGCGTTTTATCGGATTGGGTGAGAAGCCGGAGGATCTCGATACTTTTCAACCGGTCGAATTTGCGCGCGCTATTCTGGATGGAAGCGAGGCTCGGGATTGAAACACGTCTATCTGCACAATCTGGGCTGCGCGAAAAATCAGATTGAAGGCGAAATTGTTGCAGGATGGGGCAGACGTCTCGGGATGGAATTCACCGAAGACAGCCGAAGCGCTGAAGTCATCCTCGTGAATACCTGCGCTTTTATTCGAGAAGCGCAAGAAGAAGCAATTTTGGCTATCCTGGATGCGGCTCGGTTGAAGACCGAAGGAATCTGCAAGAAGCTTTTTGTATTCGGCTGCTTCCCGCAGCGTTTCGGCGATCATCTTGCGGCGGATTTGCCCGAAGTGGACGGTTTTTTCGGAATCGGACAATGGCGGGAAATTATCACCGCGCTCACCGCCTGCGAAGTTGCGGATTTACCCGAAAATCCCTTTTTAGGGCGCGAAATCTCGACGCCGAAGCATTATGCATATCTGCGCATCGCAGATGGCTGCGATCGGGGTTGCAGCTATTGCGTGATCCCTGCTATTCGTGGACGTTACATAAGCCGCAGTCCGGACGATATATTGGAAGAAGCGCAGATGCTGGTCAGGCAGGGTGTCAAGGAACTGATTCCGGTGGCTCAGGAGTTGAATTCATACGGACATGATTTGAAGCTGGGACGCGGCAATCAGCCGCTGATTTCCCTTCTTGAACGATTGTGCGGCATTCAGGGGGTAAGGTGGGTGCGTCCCCTCTACTTGCATCCGCCGGCTTGCGATGATGAGTTACTCGCTTTCTGGGCATCACAGCCGAAACTGTGCCGCTATCTGGATCTCCCGATCGAACATGCTTCAGATCGAATTCTCAAGACGATGCGGCGGGGCGGCGGTCAGGAACAACTGCGGACGCTAACGGCACTGGCGCGAAAGCATATGCCCGACGTCGTTCTGCGGACGTCTGTCATTGTCGGCTTTCCAGGCGAAACCGATGCGGATTTTGAAGAGCTGCTCGATTTTGTAGCGGAAGTGAAATTCCACAGGTTGGGCAGTTTCGAATTTTCGCCGGAAAGCGGCGCTCCGGCGGAAAAAATGCCGCAGCAGGTGCCGAAGCACATCCGACGCCGGAGGCGGGATCGGCTGATGAACCTGCAGCGAGAGATCGCAGAAGCATACAGCCTGGCTCGAGTCGGCGGAATCGAAGAAGTCGTCGTGGATTGTTACGAACCCGAATCCGGCTACAGCGTGGCTCGCAGCCGAAAGGAAGCTCCTGAAATTGACGGTGAAATTCTGATATTCGGCGAGTTGACCGTCGGAGCCGAATATCGCGCGCAGATCACCGCCGCGTTCGAACATGATTTGTTGGCTGTAGTGTCCAGCGATTGAAGTAGAGGTTTTACGTGTACTCACATTTTCCTGCGGAATTTCGGTTCGTTGACTTAGGACGTAGTATGAAAATCTTCGCTTTGATGATTACAACCATCCTTTTCATTGCGACTCAAGTTCTCTCGCAACCGGAATTTTACGCGGATCCCTATATCGGCTATCCGGAATTCAGGGTCTTGCCCCGTCGTTTGCCTATGCCCGCGGCGGATTCAATCCGCATTGAAGTATATGTCAGAATTCTCTACGACGACTTGCAGTTTGTTAAAGTTGAAGAACATTATGATGCCGGTTACAGTTTGGATCTCCTGCTGAAGAAGCCGGATGGTTCATTGGTGGGTTCGCAGCATGCTGAAAGAAGCCTGTCCGTAAGCTCATACGCGCAGACGAATTCGCGTCGCAGCGGAGATCAAACCGCTTTCGAATTTACAGTGACACCATCGAAATATGATCTGCGCATCGCGTTGCTGGATCACGAATCCCGCAAGGATCGCGTGCTGGAGAAAACGATTGAATTTCCCGCGAAGGAATGGAGCATAGAGCTTCGAGTCAGCGACTTAATACTATTGGATTCGACGAAGGCCCCGGTCCTAAGTTCGAGTATTCTTAGCGGAGAACAGCTCTATGCGGCATTTAGCATTTACTCTGAAACAATCGGCGAGTTAGAGGTCGAATACCACCTGTTGAACGATAAAGATAATATCATCACCAGTAGGAAGCTCGCGGTTCCGTCTGCGCAATGGTTCGCTGATACTCTTGCATTGGACACGCAGAATTTGCCCAACGGCTCGTATCGAGCAGTCGTTTCCGCGAAAACGGGAAACGCTCGCGTGGCGCGCGGTTGTCCCTTCAAGGTGATGTGGCAGAATCTGCCGGATTTTATTCGCGATCTGGATCAAGCGATCCGGGAATTGAAGTACATCGCCAGCGATGAGGAGCTGGAGCGTTTCGCATCCGCAACCCCTTCGCAGCGCGAGCATCTCTTTCGCCAATTCTGGAACAAGCGCGATCCCACACCATCCACCCCGGAAAATGAACGGATGAATGAATATTATCGCAGGATCGCCTATGCTAATGCTCATTTTTCTAGCTTTCGCGACGGCTGGGAGACGGATATGGGCAAGGTTTATGTGATCTTCGGCGCACCGACGGATGTGGAACGTCATCCCTTCGATATTGACAAAAAGCCTTATGAAGTATGGTATTATTACGACATCAATCGCAAATTTCTCTTTGTGGACGAAGACGGATTTGGGCAATATCGCTTAAAATCCTCTCTGTGGAATGAATACTGACCGGCGTTTCGGATCCATGAAATTAATCAAGCCGCATCCTCTGCAACCTGGGGATCGAATTGCAGTGATTTCACCTGCAGGAGCGGTGGAAAAGAGCCGTCTCCTGCGTGGGATGGATGAACTGAAAAAGATGGGGTATCAGGTAGACATTTGCGATAACGCGGGCAGCCGATATTCGATTTTTTCTGCTCGCGATGATGAGCGCAGGGACGATCTTGTCACGGCTTTCCAGAATCCGGAGGTGCGCGCGATCCTTTGTTCCCGCGGCGGGTACGGGAGCAATCGCCTCCTGGACGGAATTCCTTTCGATGTCATCGCCGCCCATCCGAAAATCTTCGTCGGATTCAGCGATTTAACCGCGTTGACTTGGTCGGTTTTTAAGCATACGAATTTGGTAACTTTTACTGGACCGCTGGTTTGTGAGTTCGGGGAGAGCCTCCCAGAACTGACGTTGCGTTCTTTTCACAACCTCTTCGGGGCAAGGGTCGCTCCGCGAGTCCTCTGGGATGGCGCCATGAAACCGGTACGCGCCGGATCCGCATCCGGTCCCTTCTATCCGGGATGTCTCTCCATCATCGTTACGCTCTTGGGCACGCCGCATATGCCGGATCTGGATGGGGCGGTGCTGCTGATCGAAGACACGGATGAAAAGCCCTATCAAATTGATCGTATGCTATATCACCTCAAGAACGCCGGAATCTTCCGGAAGATAGTGGCGCTGCTGGTCGGCAGATTCACGAATTGCTGGCCAAAAATCCGGCGTCCGGGGCAATTGCAACTGGAGGAGATGCTTCTCGATGTGACCGCGGATCGTCCCATCCCGATCTATGTCGGTTTGCCGTACGGGCATCATCCGGAACGAGTGAGTCTGCCGGTCGGTGTCGAAGTTGAAGTCTCGAAACGAGGGCGCCTTCGGTTATTGGAGGATCCGCTGCTTCGAAAGCGGTGATCCATTTGTAATTCCTTCGACCCGATATTGCCGAAGATAAGAGTTGTTTCTTTGTTGCGTTATTCCTCTCAAAATTTATCAGGAGACCTGTCATGATCACCTATGCCGACGTAGAAGATTTGCTCGATTTTCAATCGAAAGATCAGCCGACGATCAGCTTTTACTTGAATACGGATCGTTCGCGCTTGAATCTCGATCAACAGCAATTGATGGCTCGAAACATCCTGCGGGACGGGCGTCGCGCGGTCGAATCCGGTCACTGGTCGAATGCGGTACGCGACGATATGTTGGGAGATCTAGAAAAGATCGAGACGACTGTTGGGAAACTTCTGGAGCCATCCTTCCAACCGCGCGGTCTGGCGATTTTTTCCTGCGAGAAAGCCGGTTTGTGGCGAGTCTTCCAACTGCCTCGGCCGGTGCCTTCCGCACTATTTATGGAATATTCCCCGCACATACGTCCTTTAACGCTGATTCTGGATGAATATCACCGTTTCGCCGTGCTTTTGCTGGATCGCAAGAGCGCTGAATTGTATGATGTGTACATCGGAGATATCGTGAAAGTCGAAAATGCTTTTCTGCCGACGGGTCCAGAGGCGCCGCCGCCTCAGCCGCGCGCTGTGGATCACGTCGGTGCTTTTGACCGCGGCATCTCCAAACACAAAGACGAAGAGGAGATGTTCCGGCATTTCCGGCATGTGGCGGATGTCATCTTCCACCAATTCCACCGCCGACATTTTGAATATCTGGTACTGGGAGGTCAGCAGACGATTCTATCGCAATTCGAGAATTTTCTCCATCCAACGCTTCAGGAAAAACTGGTGGCTCGCTTTCCTGCGGAACCGGGGCGCATGAAACCCAACAAAATCTTGGAAGAAGTGAGCGCCATCGAACGACGCGTCGAAACCGAGGCCGAAAAACGCCTCATCCGTCAGCTGGTGGATACCGCTGGTTCCCGCGGTTTGGCGGTGCTCGGATTGGATCCCGTTCTTAAGGCTCTCAGCATCGGCGCGGTGCATATGCTATTTGTTGAAGAAGGCTGGAAGGTTCCTGGCGTAGTCTGCAGAAAGTGCAATTATATCGCTCTGGAAGGGAAAAACTGCCCGAGCTGCTACGGTGATTTAACTGCAGCCGGCGACCTTGTGGACGACGCCATCGAAATCGCTTTGAAGACCGGCAGCATGATCGAGCATGTCGCTCCTTCGTCAGGACTCGGTGAACACGGGCACATCGGCGCAATCCTTCGTTATCGGATGGCATCTTGAGACATAGTGGACAAATCAGGCTTCTCTTCCTTTTACCTGCATTATTGGGGCTGTTCGGATCTCCTGCGGCTCAAAACTTGCTGATCCCTATGGATTTGCAACAATCGAATCACCTGAAAGCCTACGGAGTGGCGTACTGGGTTTTGGAGCAGGGGGTTAACGTGGAATGGCTGTTGAATTACCGAGCGGGCAGCTTTTTAATGCCCGCCGGTGATGCACTGGAACGGGTCTGTCGCCTGCGAGGGGTGTCGTATCAAGTCGTCTCGTCAGCCGAAGTTTCTTCGATCTATGCGGATATTGAGGCGAACAATATGGAGCGCGTGCTCCTCGAGAAGGCGCCTAAGGTCGCCGTCTACGTCCCTCCGAATTTCCAGCCTTGGGATGACGCCGTCACTTTAGCGCTGGAGTACGCGGAAATTCCCTACGATAAAGTGTTTGACGAAGAGGTGTTGTCAGGGAAATTGTATCAATACGACTGGCTCCATCTTCATCATGAAGACTTCACCGGCCAATACGGCAAGTTCTACGCTCTGTATCGCGGCGCGCAATGGTATATTGAGCAACAGGCGCTTTACGAAGACATCGCCCGAAAGCTCGGTTATAATTCCGTGCAGGAGGAGAAGAAAGCTGTGGCGCGAGCTATTAAAGAATACGTCAATCAAGGTGGATTCTTATTCGCAATGTGTTCCGCTTGCGATTCATACGACATCGCCTTAGCCGCGGAAGGAACGGATATCTGCGCCGCAGTTTTCGACGGAACGCCCGTGGATCCGGATTGCCAGAAAAAACTCGATTTTTCCAAGACTTTCGCTTTCGAGAACTTCACGCCGATCACAGACCCGCTGGTGTATGAGTTTTCAGATATTGACACTACACCTCGGACTGGTGTTTCCCCGCGCGGCGATATGCTGGACTATTTCACTCTGTTCGAGTTTTCCGCCAAGTATGATCCCGTCCCAACCATGTTGACGCAGGATCATACTTCAGTCGTCAAGGGTTTCATGGGGCAGACGACCGCATTCAAAAAGTCGCTGATTAAAAAGAGCGTGACGATTATGGGTGAGGTCGAAGGGTCCGATGAGGTGAAATACCTGCACGGTGATTACGGCAAGGGGACATTCACTTTCTACGGCGGGCATGACCCGGAAGATTACCGCCATCAGGTCGGAGATCCACCCACGCAGCTCGAACTTTATCCCAATTCTCCCGGTTATCGGTTGATCTTGAACAACGTCCTCTTTCCCGCAGCGCGTAAAAAAGAGCAGAAGACTTGATCGGTCAATAAATAAAATCGAGAGCGCCGATGTCCCGATATCCTCAAATCGAGATTGAAAAGGTGCGGCTCTATTCTATCGCCGAGCGGCGCAGCAAGGTGCAGCTCGATTTCTTGGGCAAGCCTTGCGATGGGCAGGCTGCGTTCACCGAGTGGTGGGATGCGTTACCGAAGACGCTGGCGGCGAACGATCTGAAAAGCATCGTTTCCGATGTTCTAGCGGCGCGGCGGAAGAACAAGCCGGTGATCGTTATGATGGGCGCTCACGTCATCAAGGTGGGACTTTCACCGGTGCTGATTGATTTGATGGAATGGGGGATTATCACGACTCTGGCGATGAACGGCGCCGGAGTCATCCACGACTGCGAACTCGCGCTGTTCGGCAAGACATCCGAAGACGTGGCGGAGAACCTTGCGGATGGAACGTTCGGAATGGCGAAAGAGACCGGTGAATTCATCAATCGGGCGGTGCAGAAAGGTGTGAAAGCCGGGTTGGGTTTTGGGGAAACGCTGGGGAAAGTGTTGATCGCAAGCAAGGCTGCGAATTTGAACATCAGTCTGTTGGCGCAAGCCTACCGAATGCAGATTCCCGTTACGGTGCATGTTGCGTTAGGAACGGATATCATCCATCAGCAACCCACTATGGACGGATGCGCAACGGGTGAACTCACCATGCGGGATTTTCGCATCTTCGCCGGGCAGGTGTCCGGATTGGGGCGCGGCGGTGTCGTGTTGAACATCGGTTCCACCGTGATTCTTCCGGAGGTTTTTCTCAAGGCGCTGACGGTCGCCCGCAATCTGGGTTACCCCTGCAGGCAGTTCACGACTGCCAACTTCGATATGATTCAGCATTATCGCTCGCGAGTCAATGTGGTGCAGCGCCCCACGCTGAAGGGCGGCAGAGGATACCAGATCACCGGTCATCACGAGATTATGATTCCGTTGCTGGCGATGGGGATCAAGCAGGAGATGAAAAGAAAATAGATTGCTTCGTTATTGCCATTATCATCAGAGCGCCGGTTGGTCACCGGCGCTCTTTTGTTGGTTATCACCCCGGCGCTGAAGCGCTGGGCTATTGCCCTGCTACACAGTAGTCACTTCGTGGCGTCCTGCCGGACGCTCCGCATCTCGTCTTTCGTCCCCGCCGGATTCTCGTAGGTCGGATTCTCCGAATCCGACGTATGCTGGTTTCGTCCCCAACGGGGACGGTGAGATAATAGCCCAGCCATTCATGGCTGGGCAAAAGATCGCGGCAAGACCAGTGAGATCTGGTGCACAGCGACATAGAAAAATGGGTTTTCCACTCAGATGATTTGGGAAACCCGTCCTCTGTAAATTGTGCTTCGAACGAAGCACTACATCTCTTTCGCCGTCTTTTTCAAGATCTTCATTGCTTCGGAGATGTTCTCTTCAGTGATGTTCAACGGAGGTCGGAAGCTGATTGTCTTCTCACCGCAACCCAGAATCTCCAAGCCGTTGTCGTAGAGCTTGGAACGGAATTTATTTCGCAGGTCGCCGTTGGGCAGATCGAAGGCGCACATCAAGCCGCGTCCGCGGGCATTGGAAATCAGTTTGGGATGGGCCTTCTGGAATTCCTCCAGGTTCTGCAGCAGAACCTGACCCATCTTCGCCGCATTGTCCACCAATTTTTCTTCATCCATGATTTCCAGATATTTCGCCACGCGCACCATATCAATCAGATTGCCGCCCCAGGTGGAATTGATGCGGGATGATTCGTGGAAGACGTTCTTTTCCACCGAGTCAATCTTCTCATTTGCGACGAAGCCGCACACCTGGGACTTCTTTCCGAAGCAGAACATATCCGGCTGCACGTCGTGATGTTGAAACGCCCACATTTTGCCGGTCAAACCCATCCCGCACTGGACTTCATCGAAGATGAGCATGGCTTCCTCTTCGTCGGCGATCTCTTTCAGGGCGCGGAGGAATTCGGTGCGGAAGTGACGGTCGCCTCCTTCGCCCTGGATGGTCTCGATGATGATGGCGGCGATATCGTCGGGATATTCCAGAAACGCCTGTTTCACCTGGTCAAGAGCTTTATCTTCCAGCTTCTTCACAGCGGCGAGATTCTCGTCGTTCAGGGGGAACTGGATCGCCGGGCTGACCGCCTTGGGCCATTCGAACATAGGGTAATACTGATACTTGGTCGGCTCGGTGCGCGTCAGGGAAAGCGTGTATCCCGTCCTGCCGTGAAAGGCGTGCGTGAAGCTGATCACCCGCTGTCCCACTTCCAGCGGGTAATACCGTGAAAAATTCTTGCGGACTTTCCAATCAAACGCCGCCTTCAGCGCGTTTTCGATTCCCAGAGCACCGCCCGCGACGAAAAAGGCGTGCTTGTAGCTTGCCGGAACCGCGAGCTGAAAGAAGGTTTCCACGAATGACGCCATTTCCGTGGTGTAAAGATCCGAATTGGTGATATTGTTCACCGCGACTTCGCCCAGAAATCGGATCATCTCCGGGGAGGTCAGCTTGGGGTGGTTGAAACCGATAGGGGAACTGGCGAAGAAGGTGAACATATCGAGGAATTCCCGTCCGGTCTTCGCATCGTGGCAGTAAATCCCTTTGGATTTGCGCAGATCGAAGACCATATCGAAGCCGTCCGCCAGCATGTATTTCCCGATGGTCTTATGGACATCTTGAGGTTCAATGTGGTATTTCAGCATATTTTGGTTTTTCATGGTTCGCTCCTGTGATCGGTTTACGGCGTTGTTTCTTTGAATTGCACTCTCTGCGCCGTTGCGTGAAACCGGCCACATAGCGAACTAAGAACATGCGCCGAAGGATTTTGCTCATCGTAGTGACTGGA
>CAZUTK010000031.1:0-32001 GCA_964623265.1 uncultured bacterium
GTCCTGAGCCAGGATCAAACTCTCCGTAGTAGATTATTTGATTCTGTCAACTTTTTAGCATTCGCTAAACTCAGTGAATTGATTGAGTCGCACACGCTCAACTTGTCAAAGAACTGGACCGTCGCTGATACGATCCAAAGGCAAACAACAATATAAAGAATTCTCGTGTTTTTGTCAAGCGCTTTCGGCAGATTTTTTTAATCGTTTCTTAACCCTTCAAACGAAAGCTTTACAATATAAAATCCACAAGCCCGAAAAGCAAGCCCAGATTTTACTTTTTTTTATTCCTCTTTCAGCACGGATACCTGCAGCAGCGTATTCACTTCTCCGTGCAGATGCACGCGCACTTGATACGTCCCCAACACCTTGATCGGTTCGTCGAGAATGATCTTGCGGCGGTCCACTTCGATCCCCTGCTGCGCAAGCGCGTCGCTGATGTCCTGGGCGGTAACCGATCCGAACAAGCGTCCTTCTTCGCCGGCTTTGCTGTAAACCACCACACTCGCCTGCGAAAGCTTCGCCGCAAGCTCTTCCGCGCTCTTCACTTGGTAATCCAATCTCTTCTGCAATAATTTCCGCTCCGCTTCGAAGATCTTCTCATACTTCGGCGTGGCGGGATATACGATGCCTTTGGGGATCAGAAAGTTCCGGGCATAACCGTCTTTCACGGTGTGAATGGAGCCCATTTTACCCAGGGATTCAAAGTCCTGCCGCAATATCACTTTCATGGATTCACCGTCAAGTTATTCCAGACGACGTTTCTTACAACGCAAAAGAAGAGCCGTAAGTTCCCGCCTTATTGCGGTACTTCCTGCACGAAGGGCAGCAGCGCCAGATGGCGGGCGCGCTTGATCGCCTGCACAAGTTGTCGTTGGTGCTTCGCACAGGTGCCGGAGATCCGCCGCGGGATGATCTTGCCGCGCTCCGAAGTAAACCGGGACAGTTGCTTATCGTCCTTGTAATCTATGTAGATAACGCCGCTTTCACAAAATCTGCAGATTCGTTTCTTCAAGGTCTGCATGCTGGTTCCCACCTGTCTGCGATTGGTGGGTCTCCTTCCGTTGAACGCCATATTCACCTCACAATTCCATGCTCAAGTAACCGTTGTCCGTCGCTGAATTTCTGAAGGCGGGATCTTCGCTCTCGGCTTCGGATTCGCCGAGATTCTGCACCACATCGTCCGCTGTCTGCGCATCTACCACGTATTGATTCGAGTCTCGTTTGTTCAGAAATTGGATTCTTCTCGATTTGATTTCGATGATGTTGCGGTTGTAGCCGTCATCCGTTTTGATGATGCGGCTCTGCAACTCGCCCTCCACGAGTACTGCAGCGCCTTTTTTCAAATTCTGATAGCAGCTTTCCGCCAGCTTGTACCACGCGACTACTCCGATGACGCACACATCCTCCTTCCATTTGCCGGAATTATCCTTGAATCTGCGGTTGGAGGCGATGGAAAAATTCGCCACGGGAATTCCGCCGGTGGTGGTGTGCCTGAAGGTTGGATCCTTGATCAGATTCCCAGCAATCATAATGCTGTTAATATCCGGCATTCTCAGGTCCGCCATAGGTCATCACTCCTTCGCGATTGGCCCTATTCCTTCATTTTGATCCTCGGGTGGTTCCGGTTCTTCATTGAGATTTTCACCAAGATCTGGCGCGAATTCATCGGTTTCCGCCTGCAAAGCGCGCTCTTTTTCCGCCAAACGAGCCGCTTCCCGTGCCAGCCGCTCGGATTCGAGCTGGATCATCTTCTGAATCTTGGGGTTGCGATGCAGGATCAGATAGCGGAAGATGCTGGGAGTGATCTTCAGAAAATGCTCGATTTCGGCGATTTCTACGGCAGGGGCGCGGAATTGCGTGATGAGATAGTAGCCGTACTGTTTATCATCAATGGCGTAGGCCAGCTTCTTCTTGCCCCATTTTTCCACATTCAGGATTTCGATGTTTCTGGACTTCAACATTTCCAGAAACCGCGTGACAATCTCTTCCTGTTTTTCCGGGGCGAGCTGCGCATCAATGATAAAGGTTAATTCGTAGTTGTTCATAGTCTCCCTTCGGACTTGCGCCCCACTCCCCGATGAGCGGGAGTGAGGAGGGTGATATTTTGATTCTTCGTTTATCGAATCAGAGGTGCGATGACCAGGGAAACCACCGACATCAGCTTGATTAGGATGTTCAAACTGGGTCCGGCGGTATCCTTGAAAGGATCCCCGACGGTGTCGCCGACGATAGCCGCTTTGTGAGTAGGGGAACCTTTTCCGCCCAGGTTGCCTGCCTCGATGTACTTCTTGGCGTTATCCCAGGCGCCACCGGAGTTCGCCATGAAGATCGCCATCATCACGCCGGTGGCGGTGACGCCCGCCAGCAAGCCGCCCAGCGCCTCTTTGTTGATGATGCCGAAGATCACCGGCACGACGACCGCCAGGGTTCCGGGGACGATCATGCGCTTGATCGCCGCTCCGGTGGAAATCGCCACGCACTTGGCGTAATCCGCTTTCGCGGTGCCCTCCATCAATCCCGGTATGGATTTGAATTGCCGACGGACTTCTTCGATCATATCGAACGCCGCTTCACCGACGGCGCGCAGCGCCAGAGAGCTGAAGAAGAACGGCATAATCGCGCCGACGAAGAGCCCGGCGATGACGTATGGATTGGTGACATCAATGCTGGAAATCCCCGCCTGCGATTGGAAAGCGCTGAAGAGCGCCAGCGCCGTCAACGCCGCGGAACCGATGGCGAAACCCTTGCCGATGGCGGCGGTGGTATTACCGACGGCGTCGAGCTTATCTGTGCGTCCGCGAACTTCTTTGGGAAGCTCAGCCATTTCGGCGATGCCGCCGGAATTATCGGCGACCGGCCCATAAGCGTCAATGGCGAGCTGGATGCCGGTCGTCGAGAGCATCCCCAGAGCGGCGATGGCGATTCCGTAAAGACCGGCGAAATAGTAGGAGATCACGATTGCGGCGGCGATGGAGATCACCGGCAGCGCCGTCGAAAACATCCCCAGACTCAAGCCGGCGATGATATTCGTCGCAGGTCCCGTCTCGGACTGTTTCGCGATCTTTTGAGCCGGCTTTCGCGCTTCCGCCGTGTAGTATTCGGTCAACAAGCCGATGGCGATCCCAGCCAGCAAACCAGCCACGGTCGCCAGAAAAATCCCGCTGGCGGTGAGGGGTAACATCGTGCCGGTGATATTGCTGCTCGGGAGGACTTCTACCGGCACAAAGAAACGAATGACCGGATAGCTGATGATCACCATTAAAATCCCCGCTCCAAAAGTGCCGATATTCAAAGCCGTCTGCGGATTTCCGCCTTCTTTGGTGCGTACGACAAACGTCCCCAAAATGGAAGCGATAATACCGATCCCTGCGAGAATCAACGGCAGCATAATCAGATTTGCACCGTAGATGACGCCCAACACCATCGTCCCGACGATGGCGCCGACAAACGACTCGAAAAGGTCCGCTCCCATACCGGCGATATCCCCTACATTGTCTCCCACCAGATCTGCGATCACGGCGGGATTTCTCGGATCATCTTCCGGAATGCCGGCTTCGATTTTCCCCACTAAATCCGCACCGACATCCGCCGCCTTGGTGTAGATTCCGCCGCCGACGCGCGCAAATAATGCGATGGACGAAGCGCCCAACGAAAATCCAGAAATGATCGTGATGATCCGGGCTAAAACCGGATCACCGGCAACCCATAGCGGCTGGAAAATCCAGGTGTACAACAAAAACAGGAAGGACAAACCGAACACCCCCAATCCGACGACCGTCATGCCCATCACGGTGCCGCTGGAGAAGGCAACCTGGAGAGCCTTTTGCAAGCCGGTTCTGGCGCCATGCGCCGTGCGCACATTTGCCAGCGTTGCGACGCGCATACCGAAATATCCCGCCAGAGCCGAACAAAATGCGCCGGTCAAGAAGGATAGCGCGACCAACGCATGACTTTCCTTCGAATTGTAGTACGCGACAGCCAGAAGAATCGCCACAATAATCGCGAAGAAGATCAGGACTCGATATTCCCGTCCGAGAAACGCCATGGCGCCTTCCCGAATGAACCTCGAGATTTCCTGCATCCTCTCTGTCCCCGCATCTTGCTTCTTAATCCAGCTCGCTTTGAAGACGGCGAAGAGCAGAGCCAGTACGCCGAATCCCATTGAAAGGAGCATCAAGGATTCCATAAACCAGACCTCCACAGATTGTCAGGGGGTATTTCCGTTGTCTCGTATAGTGTTTGTTGATGATTCCGAGTCTACGAAAAAATTGCGATTAAACCGACTCATCGCTTTCTCGATTCCGTCTGATAGGATGCACTCCAATGCCTGCATACTATAGTGAAGGATTTTCTCAAGATCCGAATGCAATATTGAGGGAATCGTTGATAAGACGTGATCCGCCAGTTCACCCTGCCATTTCTCCGTCCAAATGCCGATCCGCATACGGGGGACATCCTCCGTCCCCAATGCCTCGATCACCGAAGCCAAACCTCGATGTCCGCCGTCCGATCCGCTTTTCCGAATGCGGATCACACCGAAAGGCAGCGCCGCGTCATCGCAGATAATCAGAATCCGCTGCGGCGGAATTTTCCGATAACGCGCCACGGATGCGACCGGCACTCCGGACAGGTTCATATACGATGTGGGTTTCAGGAGAAGAACATCACCGCTGGAGGTCGGGAACTTGAGGTGATAATAATCGCCGCGCCCTGGCTTGAAACTCAAATTCTTCGCTGCAGCCCAGAAATCGAGAATCATAAAACCGAGATTATGCCAAGTCGTTGCATATCGGGTGCCCGGATTCCCAAGACCAACAATCAGCCAGCTCAAAGAACTTTCAGACATCGGAGCCGATCGTCGCACGAATATCCATCAGCTCTGCTTCTCTTCCTCTTCGGCTTCGCCTGCTTCCTCCGGAGCGGCTTCTTCCGGCGCAGCTTCGACTGCTTTTTCGATGCGCGGAGCCAGCACCGTCGCGATCGTGACATCCGGATCATCCAGAATCCGGAAGGCTTGCTGAGGCAGATCGCGAACATGGACCGAAGAGCCCACCTTCAATTCAGAAATATCTATCGCAATATTCTCTGGGATATCTTTGGGCAGGCACTCGATGTTCACCGTGTGAACGCTCTGCTGCAAGACACCGCCCTGCACACGTACGCCGATGGGAATTCCGAGCAACTCAACCTTGACCTTCACCGTCATCTTCTTGCCGCGGACGATGCCTAAAAGATCCACGTGCAGGTATTTGCCGGTAACCGGATCCGTCTGCAATTCCCGCACGACGCATTCATGTTGGCTGCCGTCGTTCAGCTTGAGGAGAAGAAGTTTGGGTTTCTTTTTCAGGGCGAGCTGCAACTCGTGAGCACTCAGCTCAATCGGCTTATTGACCTCACCTCCCAAATAAAAAACTCCCGGGATGGATCCGGCGGCTCTGAGCCGATGGGCGACCCCTTTTCCGCTTTTTTGCCGTATTGCGGCATTCAGACTGATTTCATCCATATCAATTATCTGAGTTAACGATGATCCACAAACAGCGAACTGATGGATTCTTCGTAGTGTATCCGTCTGATCGCTTCGCCGAAAAGCGCGGATGCGGTCAGAACTTTTATTTTTTCGCTTTTTACTTCCGGTTTCAAGGGTATCGTATCGGTCAAGACCAGTTCGCTGATGGGCGATTTTTCGATCTTGTCCACGGCGTCGCCGGAGAGCAGTCCATGCGTGCAGGCTGCGTAGATTTCCTTGCCGCCTTTCTGCCGAATCGTTTCCGCCGCTCGAGTGATGGAACCTCCCGTATCAATCATATCGTCCACCATCAAGACGTTATGGCCCGCCACTTCTCCGATGACGTTCATCACTTCGGAGACGTTCTGTGCGGGACGACGCTTGTCCACGATGGCGATCGGCGCACCTAAATATTGACCGTATGCCCGGGCGATTTTAATGGAACCGACATCCGGCGCGACCACTACCAGATCCGGAATTTTCTTGGCGCGATAAAAATCCATGAAAATCGCGCTGGCGTAGAGATGATCGAACGGAATATTGAAGAAACCCTGAATCTGGGCGGCGTGCAAGTCCATCGTCAGTACTCGGTCCGCGCCCGCCGCGGTCAGGAGATCCGCCACCAGCTTCGAAGTGATCGCGACGCGCGGCTGATCCTTGCGATCCTGGCGCGCATACCCGAAATAGGGGATGACCGCGGTAATTCTGCGCGCCGAAGATCTCTTGGCGGCGTCAATCATAATCAGCAGCTCCATGAGATGTTCGGCGGGCGGTTGCGTGGATTGGACGAGAAAGACGTCGCAGCCCCGGATATTCTCGTTGTATTTAAACCACAATTCGCCGTCGGAAAAGCGCTTGAGCTGGCTGTCGCAGAGCCGGGTATTCAAGTATTCGGCGATCTTGACGGCTAATTCTGGGTTCGATGACCCGGAAAATATTTTCACTCGTCACACCCGGATAGTCTTTTGCGTGCGAATCTTCAATCTGCGGGAATTCTCACCGAAAGCAATCGGTTCGCCGGAGAGGAATTGCTGGGGCGGAAGGATTCGAACCTCCGATGCGGGGACCAAAACCCCGTGCCTTTCCACTTGGCGACGCCCCATCGGATCAGAAGGGATCGGGCGTTCCCTGCAGTTCAGGATTCTCGCGAACCCTGTGATATTTGTCTAAAATCAACCCTTCGATTTTCTGTCGAAAGTTGTTGTCAATGGGGTGGGCGATGTCCTTATACGTGCCGTCCGTCAGCTTTCTGCTGGGCATGCAGACAAATAACCCTTTGTTCCCCTGAATGACTTTCAAGCCCCGCACTACAAATACGTCGTCGAACGTGATGTTTACGAACGCTTTTAGCTTGTCTTCATCGCGCAGATTGATGTTGATTTCTGTGATGTCCATCCAGACCTCCAGAGGGGACGCAGGAACTCTGCGGCAGGACCTTTCTCATCTAAGGTTCCAGGAGGTAGCTTGCGCCTTCCACCTGGATATTTTCGATCGCTTGTTTCGCTGAGGCGATGTTCTCAAACACCCCATAGACAGATGAACCGCTGCCGGAAAGCGAAGCGAAAAAAGCACCGCTTCTCAGCAACAGTTCTTTGATCTCGCCTAATTGCGGATAGTGCTGAAAAACCAGCGGTTCAAAATCGTTCGTCAAAAACCGCCGCATTGCGGGATTTGCAAGAATATCCGATTTAGATCCGTTAAAGATAATATTTTCTCTTTTCGATGTCAAGTGATAAGTTTTAATGTTTTTATAAGCCCATTTTGTGGAAATCCGGATCTTCGGCGCGATTAAGAGCAATGGATTCTGGATGATCGGCGGACGCCTTCGCAGTATCTCGCCTCGACCTGCGACCGAACAACAGCCACCCAAAATGAAAAAAGGAACATCCGAACCGAGATGAGCCGCATATTTCCGAAGTTCAAATGGTTGGAGATTCAGCTTCCAAAACTCATTTAGTCCCTTCAAGACCGCCGCAGCATCCGAGGACCCTCCACCCAGCCCGGCTCCTGTCGGAATTCGTTTGATCAAATGGATGCGGACTCCATATTCGCCCTCCCGTGCGGCTTCTCTCAAAATCTGCGCTGCACGCACGCAGAGGTTGCTCTCATCCGTCGGCAGGTCGGAATCGTCGCAGGTCATGGAAATGGAAAAATCCGGAGCAGGACGCAGGATGATCGTATCGTAAAGATTGATCTCCTGCATGATGCTCCGGATCTCGTGATATCCATCCGCGCGCACGCCCGTGATCCGCAAGCCGATGTTCACCTTGGCGCGCGCTGTCAGAATGAGTTCAGATTCCTTCTTTCTATTCAGATTAGCAACGATCTCTAGACGCTCTCCGTTTTCGTCGTCCGCCCGCTGATCAAGCTGCCTCTATATCGGCTTTCTCGGCCGCAAGCTCTTTTTTATGGCGACGCTGCTTTTTCTTCGATCCGTAGTAGTAGTAATACTGATAGTAGTGATAATAATAGTAGTAAGATCCATAGATGCGTTTGACATCCAGCCCGTTCAACAGCACGCCGATCAAATTGGCGCGGACATTGCTCAGCAGTTGGATGGCGCGTTCGACTTCCTTGCGGTTCACGTATCCGGATGAGACTACCAGCAGGAGCGCATCTGTGCGCGTCGAAAGGACCGCCGCGTCCGTGACCGCGATCACGGGAGGCGAATCGAGCAGGATCATATCGTAGCGCTGCTGCAGAACGGACAGAGCCTTGCGCATTGCATTCGAAGAGAGCAGTTCGGAGGGATTAGGCGGTATATCCCCGGCGGTGATGATATCCAGGTTTTCGATGCCGGTGGATTTGATCACCTCGTCCAGAGTGTACGTCCCTAACAGCGCATTGGTCAGACCGATCTGACGTTCCACCTTGAACAGGCTGTGCATAGTAGGGCGCCGCAAATCGCCGTCTATGATGAGGATGCGCCCGCCCATTTGCGCCATGGTGATGGCTAAGTTGGCGACGGTCGTGGATTTTCCCTCTTTGGTTGCGGAGCTGGAAATCAGCAGCGTCTTGATGGGGTGATCGAGATTCGCGAAGAGGATATTGGTGCGCAGCGAACGATATGCTTCGGAGATCGGCGACTTGGGCGAGAAATTCGTGATGAGTTTCGTGGTCAAGCGCGCGCGGTCTTCCGGTGAAATCTTGTGGCCGTGCCGCTTCATCCGCCGCGCGATCTCTTCCGGATTGATTGTCGGGATGGCGCCGAGCACATTTACCTTCAGCTTCTCCAGATCCTCCACCGTGCGCACCGATCCATCGAGCAACTCGATCGTGAACGAAATCGCCACTCCCAGACCTAATCCGAAGAAGATCGCCAGAAAGATGTTCAGCTTTTTATTAGGCCGTATGGGCAACTGGGGGGGAACCGCGGGGTCTAGGATGCGCACGTTGGCGGTCTTTCCGGCTTCCGCGATGCGGGATTCCTCGTACTTTTCGCTGCGCATCAGGTAAATCTTCTCGTTCAATTCCGCGTTTCGCATCAGGCGTACGAGTTCGAGATTCTTCTCGGGGATCGCCTCCAGTTGACGTTCATACGATTCCACCACTTCCCGCAGCGCTTCCGTCCGGGCTGAAAGAGACTTGATGTTGATGTCCGCCTTCAAAATCTGGTCGAACAGCTCTTGGGACGTCTTCAGCGGATCAATCGAAGAGATGCCGGAATTTGCGATCTTGTGCGCTTCTTCGATGAGCGCCTTTTTGGCTTCCTCGATTTCGCGTTCCACATTATTCACTACGACTTCATAACCCGGAGAAGCTTTCGCGATCAGATTGGCGATCAGGGCTTGTTTTTCTGCGATGCGGTTTTGCAGCTCTTGGATCAACGGAGAGGAGATTTTGGACACGTCGTCCACGAGCGTGGATTTGGCTTCCGCCAGTTTGTTCTTCAGATTCTGATAGGCGAGCTGGTTTTCCTGTAATTCGGCTTCCGCTTCATTCAGGTGAGCGCGGAAGATGGCGGTCTGTTCCACCAGCTTCACGGTCTCTTCATCCAGAGCCACCAGTTTGTGGGATTCCTTGTACGTCTTCAGCGCCTCTTCCGATTCGGACAATTTGCTGCGCACGCTGTCCAACTGAGATTCCAAAAATTTGCGGACTTCCCCGACCTCTCCTTTGGAAATCTCAAGATTCTGTGTGTAAAACTGACGAGCCACTTCATTGGCGAGATAGGCGGCTTCGAAGGCGGAATTCGCCGTCACTTTCACGAGGATGATGTCGGTATCTTTGACCGGTTCGACCGCGATAACGTCCCGCAGGTTCTTCACTTTATCGTTGAAGCTGACCGGTTTCCCGTCCTCGGTGTAATCCGCTAAAATCTTTAAATTGCTGCGATAGGGGGAATTCTCCAGACTGCGGATGACGCGTTCCGCCAGAGTGCGACTCTTGATCACTTCCACTTGATTCGTGATCATCGTCTGGGAATTGAGCAGACCGGAAAAGCCGAAAACCGACTGTTCCAGGCGCCCCTTGTCTTCGATCATAATCGTGGTGGACGCCTGGTACACCGGTTCCATTTTATAGGTGAAATAGGTCGTCGTCCCCAGCACGACCAAGAAACTAAGGAGAATGATCCAACGACCCCGCAGGATGATGCGAAAATACTCGTTGAGTTTTACCGTACTCTCATGTTGTTCCGTCATCTTCTTCCCCCTGAAAATTGACCAACCGTTCGTTTTCAGACCAGGGCAGCCCTTCGAGGATGATCTGCGCGTTCCAAGTGACCAAGCGGCGAGCTGCCGCCGCTCCGATCACCTCGGCGGCGGCATCCACCGCCGGCATCAGTTCCGGTCCACGATTGAGGCTGTGCATATCGGACGCAATCACATGCACCCAACCCATTTTTAGCAAATACTGCGCCAGTTTTCGCACAGTCCGACCGAACATCCCCGTCAGGCTGCCGGAATTGATCTGCAGCAACGCCCCCATTTTTACGATCTTCCCAGCTACGGCGGGTTTATCTAAAATCACCGCATTGCGCTCCGGATGAGCGATGACCGGCACAATGCCCATTTTCGCCAGACTGAGCAGTTCGCGGTCATACGCCTTCGGAATGTCGCCCAGCGGAAATTCAACTAGAATGTATTTTCTCGTTCCATTCAGCGTCCCGGCCCCATAAGAAACGAAGTTGGCGAGATTCGGCTGGAAGTAAATTTCCGTGCCCAACAGGATCGTCAGACCAGGCAATTCCCCCGCGATGACTTCCTTGAAACTCCGGTATTTTTCCGAAATCTGAGAATTGTTCGCTAAGCTTAAGCGGTTTAAAACATGCGGGGTTGCGACGATGGTTCTGGTTCCGGCTTCCCATGCGGCAGCCGCCAAATCCAGAGACTCTTCGAGTGTGGACGGTCCATCATCTAGATCCGGGAGGATATGCGTATGAAGGTCAATCATGAGATTCGCGTTCTGACTTTTCCTGCTTTGAGCTTGTTTGATGATCCTGCGGCAATTGGGCTTTCATTTCCGAAAACTTGAAATGCTGGCTCCAGAAGCAGCCCAACCCCAAAAGCGTCAGAGGAATGTACTGGGCTAAATGCAGCATAATGGCGACCCCCATCGCCGTCCCCGCCGGCACGCCGAAAAGCTGAACGCCGGACGCGACGAAATAATGGAGCGTCCCCACAGCCCCCGGCGCGGAGGGTATGGCGATGCCGATGGTGTTGAAGATCAGTAAGACAATAGCGGCGAGAATGGGATTCTCGTAGATCTTCGGAAACGCCGGATCCACAAGATGGAATGCTGTCAAAGTTAAAAACGAACTGAAAATATAGATTAACTGCAGGATCAGGGTGTGAACGAAGACTGCGGTGTAATGGCGCGCGGCGCGGAGAATCTGCAAACCGCTGGAGAAAGACTCGAGAGTCCTCAATAAGAAGGCGCTCACCTTCACCGGCACGGGGCGCAGCAGGATCGTTAAAAAGCGAATCGTCCGCTCCGTGCTGATCAAGAGCGACAGTAAAAAAGCGAAAGCCAGAACGACTCCCCCCCCCAGGATCAACAGCCAGCGCCGATAGATCTCCGGAAAGGGAAAGAAGAAAATGGTGACCGCCAGCAGACTCACGCCGGCTAGGATATCCACCAGCCGTTCCACCACTATCGTCGCCAGAGCGCTGGTCTTGCTGATGTTCTCCGCACGACCGAGAACGTAGGCTCGATAGATTTCGCCCATGCGCAGCGGCAGCACATTGTTGATCATATAACCGATGTTCATAGCGTTGTACACCGACCGAAAGCGCAAATTCGGTTCGACCGGTGTCAGCAGAATCCGCCAGCGCTGCGCGCGAAAAAAAAGGCTGATCAGCAGAAGAATAATGCCGAAGATCAAGTAGATATACTGCGCTTGCGTCAGGGCTTCGCTCAGTTGGTGCAGATCAATTTTCGGATGTCCGAAGAAGGCGTTGAAAAGGTTATCGGAACCCTGCAAGAACCCGGCGAAACTCGGCTTCCAGAAAGAGAGATAGATGAATAAAAAGCTAAAAAAAACTCCGATGGCGATGCGTCGTTTCATAGTGTCCGTACTGTGAAGCAGACAGGCGCCGAATCCGGCGAGCTCCCTGGCTCAGCGCAAATCAATCACTTCCGCGCCTGCAGGCGAGTCAAATCGGAAAATCTGGTCAGGCAATTTTTGCCCGGTCTGGAAATCTTCAAATTCGAAGACGGTCACGTTCCCCGCCAGATCTTCCAGACGCACCCGTCGGGTCAAATATTGATCTTGATCCACCCATACTTCCAAGCTTTTCGTAGGATCAGCGGCTTCGCGCGGAAGAAGATTCAGCACAAAACAGGGGATATCGCCGATCCACGCTTCTGATACTCCGACTACGCGGTATTTTTTAGGAAATTCGAACAGCAGCCGATCCGGCGCGATGAATGGGGTCTCTTCCGCATCCGCACGGTAAAGGATGACTTGATTTTCGCCGGAATGGAACGACCATAACGTCTTCCCATCGCAGACGAGGGTTTGTTCCCGCGACTCCAAGCGATAACGTCCTTTTCCGCCCAGAAAAATTCTGCCTTCCAGTTCTTCGCGGGTGCCCGCTCCCTGCGATTCGGACGCCGTGATCATACTGAAATGCAGAGTGAGGTGCTTGAGCGATTTGTACTTCGCCTGCACGCGTGCAATCACGTCTTCTCCGGAAGCCGACAGGGCAGGGCGGATGTGCGCCAGGGCGAAACAACAGAGAATCAAGATTAGAAGGCGATGATTTCTCATGTGGGAAAGCGGCATAACTCTTTTGAAAACCAGACTTACCGATGCCATTTCTCAAAATAACTCATTCGTAGCGATAAAGATTCGAAAAAAGAGCGAATTTTTACCCGTTCGGCGTCGTGCGGGATGATTCCGGTGAGGGCGTTCCGGAGCTGATTTGATTCAGATATTCTTCGCCGACCAGCACTTCCCGCGCCTTCGATCCATCGAAAGGTCCGACGATTCCGGCGCGTTCCAGTTGGTCAATCAAACGGCCTGCGCGGGCGTACCCGATCTTCAAACGGCGCTGCAAAATGGACACGGACGCCTGACCCTGATGAATGACGATCCTCACGGCGTCGTTGAAGAATTCATCCAGCTCGCCCGAGATTTCACCGTCCGGTCCGGCGATACCGTCCAGCCGCGGCACTTTTAACGGATAGCGGTAGAAGTCATCCGGCTGATTCTCGATATGAGTGACGATGGCGTCAATTTCCGCCGGGCTGACGTAGCAACAGTGAATGCGTTCGGGTTGACCGCGCCCCGGCGGGATGAAGAGCGCGTCGCCGTTGCCCAGCAGAGTTTCGGCGCCGTTGGTGTCCAGAATGGTGCGCGAATCCACCTTGGAAGCGACCTGAAACGCCAGTCTGGCGGGGAAATTGGCTTTGATCACGCCGGTGATGACATCCACAGACGGGCGTTGCGTGGCGACGATCAGATGGATGCCGACGGCTCGCGCCATCTGCGCCAGACGGGCGATCGGGTCCTCGATATCTTTGGCGGATATCATCATCAAATCCGCCAACTCGTCAATCACTACAATCAGATAGCTTAACGGCGGGAGGACTTCCCCATCTCCGGAAACGGCTTCACCCCGGGCAGCCAGACGATTGAATTCCTCGATGTTGCGAACCCCTGCCGCCGCCAAGATATCATAGCGGCGCCCCATTTCCATTTCGACCCCACCCAGAGCCGCGACGGCATTCGCGGGCGTCGTGATCACCTCTTCGTCCAGATCCGGGGAGGTCATCAGATGGTGACGCGCCAGACGGGCATAGCCGGACATCTCCAGCTTCTTGGGGTCAATGATGACAAATTGAAGCCGCTGCGGAGGGTTGCGCAGGAGCAAACTGGCGATGATGGCGTTCAAACAGACGGATTTGCCGGACCCGGTCGTCCCCGCCACCAGCAGGTGCGGCATTCGTCCCAGATCGCTGACGTAAGGATCGCCGGCAGCGGTCTGCCCCAAGGCAATCGCCAGCGAAGAAGGATGCTCTTGAAAGGAAGGATGGCTCGCCACGGACTTCAGCACCACCGTGGAAGGATGGCGGTTGGGAATTTCGATCCCCACGGCGCCCTGCCCCGGGATAGGCGCCTGGATGCGGATGGCGCGAGCCCGCAGGACCAGAGCCAGATCATCCGCCAGAGCGCTGATGCGGCTGACCTTAACGCCAGGATCCGGTTCCAGATCAAAGCGTGTGATGACCGGACCCGGATTGACCTTGATCACGCGGGCGCCAACGCCGAAATCCGAGAGCGCCGTCTGCAAGCGCTTGGCTTTGGCTCGAAGTTCTTCCGGTGCATCGGGCGATTCAGGCGGCGGTTCCGAAAGCAGCGTCAGAGGGGGTAAAATATACTCCCCTTGCTTTCTGGCGCCTGCTGCGCCTGCGGATGCGGCATGAAAAGGCAGCGTCAGAGTCGAATTGCGCTGCTGGATTTCCACTTGAGGCTTGGATTCGTCTTGTGTCCCATCAGCCGTTGCTTCGGATGACACCTCTTCCTCATCATCCTCGAAGCCGCCGGACTCTTTTGCCGGCGATCCAATCCCTGCCATCTGCGCGCGCTCCTCCGCCGACGACGCCGCCCGACGCCGGCTATGCCATTCTTGAAGCCGCATCGCCCCTATTTTCACGCCGTTCAACGCCCCCTCGAGGATCAAAGAGGGCCGAAAACGGAGCAGCGCGATTCCGCCGATCACGACGACCAGGATCCAAATCATCCAAGCGCCCGCTGGACCCATAAAGTTGTACATGGCATCGCCGAAGATCAAACCGATCCAGCCGGTGATTTCCGAATTTGGAGTAGGAGCGCCCAGCAGGTAGAAAACGAAGGATATCCAGAAGGCGAGAAACAGCAGACCCAAGCTGATCCAGAAGACCTTGCTCTTCTTCCACCTTAAAAAGACGGCAAAAGACAAGAGAAACAGCAGGAGGGGAAACACCCAGGAAGCCCAGCGTCCGAAAGTGAAAGGGATCAGCAAGCCGGAGAGCCGCTCACCGAAGCCCCGCAGGATATTCCCGCCCGGGTAGGAAGCCAGAGCCAGAGTGGTGAGAATCGCCAGCGCCAACAGAAAAACGCCCGCGATTTCCCGCGAGCGTCCGCGATCCAGCCCCGCGGACGCCTTGCGCTTTTTTGATGTTGCCCCGGCCATACTTTACGATACTGATGACGTGATCACGAGTTGATCCGCGCGAAAAAAGCATCGGTGATCTCAGAAATGTCGCAATTTATCCGCGGACAGCTTTCTCCTTGCGAGCGGTAATTTTCCCGTCCTTGTAGTACGGCAGCACCGGAATGCGATTCAGGTCGGCGCAGACGGGCAGATCGTCCTGCATCCCGATGGATGCGAGGTATTTCCCGTGACGGGATTGCGCGACGACGTCCGCGATGGATTCACTGTAATGGCGATACAGCACCAGCGCCGCATTGCCGCCGTCCCCGAGCTCAAGATCGTCCTCATTGCCTGCTTGCAGTTCCGCCAGAATCTGTCCGGCACAAACGGCGTCTTCCAGTGCGAATTGTCCGAGTTTCCCTGCACAAATAATATCGATCGGTGCCTCGCAGCCGGAAAGTGCGGAGACAACCTGACTCAGATTCACAAAGGCGCCGATATACGTTCCCTGCGATTGGCGCGTCTTCACGATCGCCGGGGATCCGTTCGTGCTTCCGAAAATCAAAGTCTTACCTTTAACGACTCTGGAAGTGTATTCCAGCGGCGAGTTTCCTAAATTGAATCCCTCGATCAATTTCCCTTCGCGTTCTCCGCACAGCAGAATGGCGTCGCGCGAGAGATTGGAAGCCAGTTGAATCGCGGAAGAGATGGATTCCGCCGGAATGATTTCCTTGGCTCCAGCCGCCAACGCAGCGCATATGGTGGTGCTGGCGCGCAGCACATCTACCACGACCACTATGTGATCTTTGGTCTTCTCCTCGTTGATTTCAAGCGGTGTAAGATAGACTTCAACTTTCATATCGGCACACAATCAGGCAATTCGGGGATGATAGAAGGGCGTTTTTACGATGCGGATGGGCAGTACACGCCCGCGCAAATCCAGCTCGAGTTCGGTTCCCTCTTCGCACCATTGCACCGGGACATAGCCCAGACCGATGCCACAGTCCAGCATCGGCGAGTAGTTTCCGCTGGTGGTGATCCCGACGGCTTCGCCTCTGTAAAGAATCGGCGATCCGTGTCTGGGAATGCCTTTCCCCAGGACTTTGAATCCGACTAATTTCCGCTTCAAACCTTGCTCTTTGACCTTCATGATGGCTTCGCGACCGATGAAATCCCCTTTGCTCAGCTTGGTGATCCATCCCAAGCCGGCTTCTAAAGGATTCGTGGTTTGATCAATATCGTTACCGTACAGGCAATACTTCATTTCCAAGCGCAGAGTATCGCGGGCGCCCAAACCGATTGGTTCGACTTGAAAGGATTTCCCCGCCGCGAAGATCGCTTCCCACAACCGAACGGCAGAGGGATTTTCGACCATTACTTCGTAGCCCAATTCGCCGGTATAACCGGTGCGCGCGATGACCGCCGGGATGCCGGCGACTTCGCCTTCCGTTACATGATAATACGCGAGATTCTCCAATTTTACGGGGGTGATTTTCTGCAAAAGATCCCGCGAATTCGGGCCTTGAATCGCGAGCAGGCTGAATTCGTCTGATCTATCGGCAAATTGAACGCCGGAAGCGGGAAGATGTTCTTGCACCCAGAGGCGGTCTTTCGTCAGATTGGCGGCATTGACCACCATCATATAATGATCCGCGAAACGATACACCAGAAGATCATCCACTATGCCGCCGTCCGGATAACAGAAAGCGGAGTATTGCACTTGACCGACCTCTAATTTGGTGACATCATTGATCGTCAGACGATTGAGAAATCCCTCCGCTTCCGGTCCCTCGAAGAAGAACTCCCCCATATGGGAAACGTCGAACACGCCGACAGTCGTGCGGACGCGGCGGTGTTCCGAAACGATGCCGGCGTATTGAATCGGCATCATATATCCTGCAAAGGGCACGATCTTTCCGCCGGCGGCGACGTGTATATCATAGAGCGCGGTTTTCTTCGCCGATTCGCTCGAGGCGTGATGGTTTTCCGACATAGGATCCTCTCAGAGCTTCCGAATCGCCTGGTCAATGCGTTCCAGAGCGATCTGGATATTTTCGACCGAATTGGCATAGGAGAAACGCAAATATCCCTGTCCGTATTCCCCGAAAGAAGTGCCGGAAAGAGAAGCGACTCCCGCCACATTCAACAGATAATCTTCCAGTTCCATGCTGTTTTTCCCCGTTCCCTTGATGTTGGGGAAGACGTAAAAGGCTCCGCGAGGCATCCGGCATTTGAAGCCGGGAATCCGATTCATTCCTTCCACAATGACGTCGCGGCGGCGTTTGAATTCCGCCACCATGCGATGCACATCGTCCTGCGGACCTTGCAGCGCTTCGATGCAGCCATATTGGACGAAGGAGTTGGTGCAGGAATTGACGTTGGTCTGCAGGCGCGCGAATTGATCCGCCAGAGGCACAGGCATCACACCGTAGCCCGCCCGCCATCCGGTCATCGCGTAAGTTTTAGAAAAACCGTCGAGCAGGATGGTTCGCTCCTGCATTCCGGGAATGGAGATGATGGAATGATGGGTCCCCTCGTAGATAATGTTGCAGTACACCTCATCTGAAAGAACCCAGCAGTCATATTTTTGAGCCAGCGCGGCGATTTCGTTTAGATCTTCCTTCGTCAGCACGCCGCCGGTGGGATTTTGAGGTGAGTTGATGATGATCAGCTTGGTCTTCTTATTCACCAACTTCTTGAACTCATCCATATCGAAGCGGAAATCGTATTCTTCCCGCAGTGGAATGGGCACCGCCTTGCCGCCGACGAACTTGATCATTGACTCATAAATGGGGAAGCCGGGGTTGGGGTAAATCACTTCATCCCCTTCATCCACCAGGGCCATAATGGCGAAAAACATAATCGGTTTGGCGCCGGGGGTCACGACGACCATTTCAGGTTTGACTTCGATGCCGCGGCGGCGGGCGACATCTTCGGCGATCGCCTGACGCAGCGGCGGCAGACCGGGTGCCGGTCCATAATGAGTTTCGCCCCGGGTCAACGCCTTGATGGCTGCGAAGGATATATTTTTAGGCGTATCGAAATCGGGCTCTCCGATTTCCAGATGCACAATGGATTTCCCCTGGGCTTCCAGCGCCTTGGCTTTCGCCAGTACTACGAAAGCCGTCTCCGTGCCTAAGCGACTCATTCGAGTTGCAAGTTGCATTTGATTTCTCTCCACGTTGAAATCTTTAGAATCGAGATCTCACTTTTCGGTTATCGAAGGTCTTCCAGATCGAAGCTGGAAAATATCGTCTGAGAAACGGTCTAAAATGATCACCCCACCAATTCCTGCGCTTTTCGAGCGATATGCTCGGCGGAAAGCTCGAACTCCTTAATCAGCTCCCAGGGCGCTCCGGATTCGCCGAAACGATCCTTAACGCCGATCATCCCAAACTTCACGCAACGGCAATGCATGCGGGGATCCTGCAAAATCGCCGCGGCGACGACATTGCCCAGTCCGCCCACCTGATGCTCCTCGGCGGTGATGATGACTCCGGTTTCGATCGCCGCTCGGACAACAGCTTCTTTATCCAGCGGCTTGAGAGTGTGCATATTGATCACGCGGGTTTCCCAGCCGAAATCTTCCTTCAGAATCCAAGCGGCGCGCATCGCTTCAGGAACCATCGGTCCGCAGGCGACGATGGTGAGCTTTTCGCCTTCGTCTTTATATCCGGAGGCGAGCACCGTTTCAAAGGCATCCAGAAAGTTTTCGCGAACGCCCCGTAAGCGGATCACATTGGCTTCCCCATCGCGAAAGGGCGTTGCTTCCGTCGTGACGATGGGGGTCGCTTCCCGGGCGAAGCGGATGAACTTGGGTCCCTTCACATTCAACAGCAGATGCGCGGTGGCTTTTTCCGTTTCCACGGAATCGCAGGGGACGCAGATGTTCATCCCGGGGATTCCGATCATATTGAAAATATCCTCCAACGCCTGATGCGTGGCGCCGTCCGGACCGACGGATACTCCCCCGTGAGCTCCGGCGATCATGACGTCAAATTCCCCGTACGCCACCGTCGTCCGCACCTGATCGAGATTCCGCCCGGAGGAGAACACGCCATACGTGCCGACGACCGGCAGTTTCCCTTCGCGCGCCAACCCGGCTGCCACGCAGGTCCCGGATTGTTCCGCAATGCCGACGGAAATCCAGCGCGGCAACCGCTCCGGATGACCTTCGTAGAATTGACTGATCGTAATGGATCCGGAAATGTCCATTCCCAGGCAGACGATCCGTTCATCGCCGCCCAACTTATTCAGAGCCCGACCGAAACCCATGCGGGTGGGATCCATCTTCACCTTCATTTGATCTTGGTGATTCCACCAATAATCTCGAGAAAACTTCGGTTGCTTTTTCTCCAGTTTTTCATCCACCTGCGCCTGATACTTCGCAGCGGCAGCGAAAAGTTCTTCGTAGTCTATCTTGTCTTTTAATCCCAGCTCCTCCAGCCCCTGAATCATCTGATCCTTGCTGGGGGCTTTTCCGTGCCAGCCGGCGACGTTTTCCATGAAGGACACGCCCTTGCCCTTGACGGTTCTCGCCAAGATCGCGGTGGGTTTTCCTTTGTAATTCCTCGCGTCTTCCAGCGCCTTGACCACCTGCGCCATATTGTGGCCGTCTATATCAATCGTATTCCAACCGAAAGCATGATATTTATCCGCAATCGGTTCGATCTCCATCACGTCGGAAACCCACCCATCTATCTGCAGGCGGTTCAGATCCACGATGCAGGTCAGATTATCCAGCTTAAAATGACCCGCCTCCATGACAGCTTCCCAGATCTGACCTTCCTGATGTTCGCCGTCACCGGTAATGGCGTAGATATGGTGATTCTTCTTATTCAGGCGGGCAGCCAGCGCCATACCCACGGCGATGGATAGCCCTTGACCCAGAGATCCCGTCGAGACTTCGACGCCAGGCAGCTTCAACCAGTGGGGATGTCCTTGATACGGGGAGCCCAGACGGCGCAGTCGCACGACGTCGTTGATATCGAAGTATCCGGCAAACCCGAGTCCGATGTACAGGTTCGGAGCCTTATGGCCGGTGGACCAGACGATGCGATCGCGCCCGTCCCAATGCGGGTTTTTCGGATCTAAGTTCGCCGCGTGCAGATAGAGGGCGGCGGTGAAATCCATCATGGAAAGCGTCCCGCCGGAATGCCCGGATCCGGCGGCGGCGAGCGCCACCAGATTATATCCGCGCATCATTCTGGCGGCTTCTTTCAACTCTTCGATGCTATACGATTTTCGGATTTTTCCCGTCTTTGAATCCATTAAAGCCATGTTCTCCTCCGGTGCTTACACCCTCCACGATGTCGTCGCCGCGGGTATTTTTTCGCTCTGATCTCATTGAAATTTAAAATCTTCAAAATACTGATGAAGATTTCGTTTTTGGAAATTGAATCTTAAAATTTAAGAATATGTCTGGCAATAATCAAGAACTTTTTGGTATATTTGGGAAATCATGAACTTGTCCCCTCCTACTTGCATTCTCATTTCAATTCAATAGATGGAACCATTCCGCGGCGATGCACGTATCCATTGTAGATTTCTCCATGTGCTCACCCGAGCAGAAAGCTACTCCATGACTCTTCCTCCGCCTTTAACCACTCGATCGCTGGTTCTGTTGTTCTCCACTTTTCTTTCCCTCCTCTTTCAATCGGCTCAAGCGCAGATGCAATATGACGAAAATGTCTGGGTCTCTTACAGCGATTTCCGTCAAGTGACGGACATCGCCGTAGGCAGAAATGAAATATACATCGCCAGCAGCGGCGGCGTTCTGCACTACGACCGTTATCTTCGAATCTGGCGGAACCCTTGGGTTATCGTGCGTGGGCTGGAGGAAAGCATAGACCTGCGCGGCGCCGTCAATGTGGATTACCTTTCTGACACAAATCAGATTGCCGTCCTGACACCGCGGGGTGCTTATCTTTATGATCCCACCGCGCAATTCTGGGTGCCCACGGATCACACCTTCGATTCTCCTCAGACCGCGCAAATACACCAATCCTTCTTCATAGATCTGCCCGGACAGAATATTTCCGGAAGAAGCTATTTTCAGCAAGGAAACGATGCTATTATGGACAGCGATCTGCTCCGGCACGAATTGGGCGTGTTCGCCGACGACGATTGGGGCAATCGCTGGATCGGCGTGAAAGGCGTGGGAGTGCTACGTCTGGACATTCGGATGTGGCGGGGGGAACTCTGGAATTTGGGTTTTTTCGGCAGCGACGTCCGCGCCATCGTTCGCGGCGGCGGCTGGACGATTTTCGCCGGTCACAACCGGGATCGGGGCATCACGTTCTGGAAACCCAAGACGAACTTCTGGGATTATCTGGAACCGCGTTATCAAGCGGGATTGGAGAGCTCCTGGATCAATGATTTGTCCGTCACGGGTTCCTGGCTCTTGGCTGCGACGGACTACGGCGTTGCGCAAATTGATCTGAAAAACGGAACGAGCCGCACCTGGACGATCTTCGATGGACTCTGGACGAATGCCGTCACCTCCGTCGTCGCGGACAAAGATACCGTCTGGGTGGGTTCAGAAGACGGCCTTTGCGTGCTCTATTTGCCTCGGGGACCGATTAAGCGCATCGAAACCCCCGCCTTAAAAAACCAACCTATCTATCGTCTGGCGGTGGATCGCAAGGCGGTCTGGGCAGGCGGGGAACTGGGATTGTATCGGCTGGATCGCGCCACGGGAATCGGCGAGTTTCTCGATAACGGATCCAGTGTCGGGGGACCGGTCTTCGCCTTCGATTCGACACCGTCGGAAATATGGGTGGGACGCTATACCGGCGTAGAAGTGGTAAAGAAGTCGGATTTGACTCAGACCGGTTATCCGGCGCAGGCGTTCTTCGGCGGAGGCGCCGTCAACGCCGTCTTAGCCGTAGATTCGCTGGTCTATGTGGGGACTGATCAGGGCTTGTGGAAGTTCGACCGTTTTCGGAATCGCTGGCATCAGTATTCGGAAGTGGACGGCTTGCTGGATAACCGCGTGACAGCGATTTTTTTAGATGGCGACCACATCTTACTAGGCACACCTGAGGGAATCACCCGCTTCTATTGGAACGATCCGAATCGGACGGATTAAGAAACCGGCCGCACGTCTCTTGGGACGAGCCTCTCCCGCCTCACAGACTGATAACCCTCCAGTGCCAGGATCACCGCCAGGCCAAAGAGCATCATTCCGGAAACCGTTAAAATCCAATCCCCTTTGCGCCAGTTTTGCCACACCAGTTGCCCCAGAGCGGTCAGTGTGACGGCGAACATAAAAAACATAGGAATCATCGCGAAGCGGGCGTGTTTGCCCTGCTTCAACAACCACACCGACACCGCCAGCAGCGCCAGCGCAGCCAACAGCTGGTTCGCGGATCCGAAGACGGGCCACAACGCCATTCCCTCACCGGAAAAAACCAAGACGGCGGCGATCGCCACCGTCACGCCGGTCGCCAGAAAGCGATTTCTGTGCAGCAGATCCGGCAGCGTGCCTCGATCTTCGGTCTTAAACAGCTCCTGCAGAGCGAACCGCGCCAGACGCGTCGCCGTGTCCAGCGAAGTCAGAGCGAAGGCGGACACAGCCAGCGCGACGAAGCTCTCCCCCACCGAATAGGGAATGCCCAACCTCGTCATAAAGCCCCCCACGCCGGAGGAAAAGACCGCAATCGGACCCGCGCTCCGCAATTTCGCGGAAAAATCGTCCTGCAACAAGATCGCCGCGCTGATCAGCGCCACGACCGCCAACAGCGATTCGATCAACATTCCGCCGTATCCGACGATTCGGGCGTCGCTTTCACGATTTAGCTGCTTCGCCGTCGTGCCGGACGCCACCAAAGAATGAAATCCCGATATGGCTCCGCAGGCGACCGTGACAAAAAGCACCGGGAAAAGATATCCCAGATTTTCCGCGTGAAAAGAGTAGAAAGCATCACCCTGGAGTCTGGGCGCCGCGATGAAGATGCCCAGCAGTGCCGCGATCATCAGCGCATACAGCAGAAAGGAGTTCAGATAATCTCGGGGTTGAAGCAGCAGCCAGACTGGAATGGTTGAAGCGATGAATATATAAGCCAATAGAGTGAAAACCCAGAACTGGTATGGCAACCGCAGCGGAGAAAATTGTCCCAGCGCAACGCACCCGAAGAGCAAAATCACTCCGATGGCAGAAGCCGGCAGCAAAGGAACGCCCCGTCGGTAAACTCCCATTCCAAAAAAAATCGCAAGAACCATAAAGAGAAGCGAAGAAGTAGCGGTCGCCGGCACTTTGACGAACGTTTGAGCCACAATGATAGTGAATACGGCGATGACCAGGATCAGCGTGGACCAAGAGAACAGCAAGAACAGATACATCCCGCGCCTGCCGATGTGATTTTCAATGACTTCGCCGATGGAGCGCCCCTGATGGCGGATGGAAGCGATCAATGAAGAGAAATCGTGCATGGCACCGATGAAAATTCCGCCGATCAGAATCCACAGCAATACCGGCACCCAGCCGAAGGATGCCGCAAAGATCGGTCCCACGATCGGTCCCGCGCCGGCAATAGAAGCGAAATGGTGACCCAACAGCACCGGAGCGCGCGTCGGCATATAATCAATGTTATCCTGCAGCGAATGCGCTGGTGTCTTTCGGCTGGGATCTAAACCCAGATGCTTCGCTAAAAAACGCCCATAGAATATATAACCACACAGGAGAATCAAAGCAGATGCGATCACTAAAACAACAGCGTTCATGGATCACCTCATTTCCGTTGGACAGCATACGTTGATGGTTTCATTGTAACCGCCTTTTATGATACGAGACTGAGAAATAGAACAATAGAAAGAAGCCATTCAACGAATGGCTCCGTTTTTCCACTTGCTGGGTTACCCTACGAAAAGATTCTTGTAGCCGCCTTCAATGCACGATCGAAGCGATTCGACTCCAACGGATGGAATCATAGAAGCGATACAGAGGAATGAATTTATCCCAGGAGAAGTAGATGATGAACGCTTTCCCGAGGATGAGATCATGAGGCAGAAACCCCCAGTAGCGGCTGTCAGAGGAGTTATCGCGATTGTCTCCCATCATGAAATAGCATCCCTCCGGCACAACAATCGGCCCGTAATTGTCCCGATTCCCCGCCCCCGGAGGATAGATATCCTTCTGCGGTACGCCCTTGGGCAAAACATGCCAATCCGCGAATTTCGCCTTCGGCGGATTGGGAAAGGCTTTTCCGTTCACAATCAGCATCTTATCGCGGATCTCAATGGTATCGCCGGGCAGTCCCACGCAGCGCTTGATGTAATTCTGACTTTGATCGAGAGGAAACTTGAAAACGATAATATCTCCGCGCTGCGGTTGACGCAATGCGGGCAGGCGAGTATGGGGGACATCAAACCCTATCTTCGTAAAGGGGATGCCGATCCAGTCCGGCGTGCGGATGCCGTAGAGGAATTTGTTCACCATCAAAAAATCGCCGATCAGGAGGGTGTCTTCCATCGAACTGGAGGGAATTCGATAGGCCTCAACTACCGTGGTGCGGATAAAAAACACCATAATGGTGAGCGTGACGATGAATTCCAGCCAGTCTCGGATCGGACCCTTGGCGCGGCGGCGTGCTTCGCGGCGCTCTTTTCTCGCTCTTGCCCAACTGCGATAGGACTTCCAGCCTTTAACCAATAGATCCCACATAGACGACCTTTCCCGATACGATATAACTCTTGTTTTTACCACCTGAAAACTTGGATGTTCCAGCGGTTCAAGGGTTATTTCTCCTCGTTCACGCTGAGCAGCGCCATGAAAGCCTCCTGCGGAATTTCCACCGAACCGATCTGCTTCATCCTCTTCTTGCCTTCCCGCTGCTTTTCCAACAACTTCCGCTTGCGGGTTATGTCGCCGCCGTAGCATTTTGCCAGCACATTCTTGCGCAGAGCTCGGACATTCGTGCGGGCGATGACCTTCGAACCGACCGCCGCCTGAATGGCGACGTCGAAGAGCTGCCGGGGAATCACTTCTTTCATCTTACGCGTCAATCTCTGTCCCCATTCGTGAGCTTTGTCGCGATGCACGATGACGGAAAGCGCATCCACGATTTCTCCGTTCAGCAGGATGTCCAGCCGCGTGATATCCGAAGCTCGGTAACCGCTGAAATCATAATCCAGCGAAGCGTATCCTCGGGAACAAGATTTCAGGCGGTCGTAGAAATCGTAAATGACTTCCGCCAGCGGAAAATCATAGCGCAGATTCAGGCGGTTTCCTTCGAGGTAATCGGTGGATTTATAGATTCCCCTCCGCTCCAGCGCCAATTTCATTATCGCTCCGATGTATTCCGCGGGCGTGATGATTTCTGCGGAGATATACGGCTCTTCGACGATCGTCTGGCGGCTGATGGCGGGCATCTTCGCGGGATTTTCGATCAACATCACCTCGCCGTTTTCGAGCGTCACGCGGTATTCCACGCTGGGAAGCGTCGTGATGAGACTCAGATTGAATTCCCTCTCCAGCCTCTCCTGGACGATCTCCATATGCAGCAGACCCAGAAAACCACATCGAAATCCGAAGCCTAGCGCCAGGGAAGTTTCCGGTTCCCAGGTGAATGAGGCGTCATTCAGCGCCAGTTTTTCCAGTGAATCCCGCAAACCCGGATAGTCTTCGCTGTCGGTGGGATAGAGTCCGGCGAAAACCATAGGCTTCACCAGCTTGAATCCGGGAAGCGGGTGTTGCGCCGGGTTGCGGGCATCGGTGATCGTATCGCCGACGCGAGTTTCCCGCACGTTCTTGCAGCCGGGGATGATATAACCGACCTGCCCCGCCGATAATCTGTCCGCAGGTTTGCGTCCCAGCCGATGCGTGCCCAGCTCTTCGGCGAGGTATTCTTTGCGGTTGCTGTAGAAAAGAATCGGCATTCCCTTTTCGACAACGCCGTCAAAGACGCGGATATAGGGAATGGCGCCGCGGTAAACATCGAAAATGGAATCGAAGATCAGCGCTCGCAGGGGAGCGTTCGGATCTCCTTGCGGCGGCGGGATGCGACGGGCGACGGCTTCCAGCACGGCGGGAACGCCTTCGCCGGATTTAGCGCTGACGCGTAGAATTTCGTCGGGACTGCAGCCTAAAAGGTCCACGATCTGCCGCGCGGTTTCCTCCACCTGCGCGGAGGGGAGATCAATCTTGTTAATCACCGGTATAATGGTCAGATCATGTTCCAGCGCGAGGTACAGATTCGACACCGTTTGCGCCTGCACTCCCTGAGCCGCATCCACCACCAGCAATGCGCCTTCGCACGCCGCCAGACTGCGGCTGACTTCATAGGTGAAATCCACATGCCCCGGCGTATCAATGAGGTTTAATGTGAACTCCCCGAGCTCCGGATCCCGGTAGATCATCGTCACCGGATGCGCCTTGATGGTAATGCCGCGTTCCTGCTCCAGATCCATATCATCCAGGATTTGCTCGCGCGCCTGGCGGGGCGGGACCGTCCCCGTCAATTCCAGCAGACGATCCGCCAGCGTGGATTTGCCGTGATCTATGTGAGCGATGATACAAAAGTTTCGGATGTGATCCATGGAGCGGGTAAGGTTGGAATCAGACAAATATTTCTTGACTTATCGTGCACATATCGCTAATTTACAACCTGCTGAATCCGAATACAGGGAAGAATGCGATACTGCTCTCTCAGTGATCTCCAACCAGGGATGATCCTCGGCCGCCACGTCTACGGCTACAACGGGGATTTGCTCCTGGCGACCGGCAAGGCTCTGGATGAATACTTCATCATGCGCTTATCCAGTCTGGGTTTTCCGGGAGTCTACATCGAAGAAAAGGGGTACGAGAACATAGATCCGCCGGAAATCGTGGACGGGGCGTTGCGCGCCGGTACAGAACTGCTCTTCTCAGAATGTCTCGAGAAATTAGCCAATCTCAACGTCAGCGATGCAGTTTTCGAAGGTTCGCTGGAAAAAAGCTTCGCCGAACACCCGGAACTGGAAAAAGTGCTTCCGGTGGGTGAAATCCGCAACAAAGTGAATCTCGTAGTTCAGGATATCCTCGATCAATACACCAACCAGCTCCCCTGCCTTTTGTTGAAGACGCAAGGGCGCTATCAGGTCCAGCATGGAATGGATACCATGCTGGTTGCCATCCTGCTGGGGATCAATTTCCGCTTCTTATACCGTGAACTCCGGCAATTGGCGCTGGCCGCTTTCATGCACGACGTTGGGAAAAGCGTGCTTCTGAAGCAGGGTGAAGCGAATTTAGGTCCGGATCACCCCCGCTACAAAGACCATCCGCTGATCGGGGGACTGATCATGCTCCACAGCGGCGATGACTTTTACACGGAATGCGCCACCATCCAGCAGCATCACGAACGACAGGACGGCACCGGATTTCCTTACGGCTTGAAAAGCGAAGGGAAAACGCCGCTTCAAGCTCGCGGATACCACAGCGGAACGATCTACCGTCTGGCGGAAATCGTCAGCGTCGCGGATGCCTATGATGTCCTGACCGCCGGAACCTACAAAGCTCCTTTGACTCCTGAAAAAGCTCTCTTCGAAGCCATCAACCGCAGCGGCACGGAATTCAATCCGCACATAGTGAAAATGCTGGTGCGCATCATCCAGATCTTTCCGGTCGGCAGTCAGGTTGTTATTTTAAAATGTTCAGACCCGGATTTGATCCACTGCAGGGCGATTGTCTCATCCGTGAATGCGGAAAAACCCCATCAATGCGATTTAATCCTCTTCAAAGATAAGTCCGGAAAGTCCATCCCCCCCACTCCGATTTCGCTTGCCGGCGACGAATCCGCCCGTCTGGAGTTGAAATTGTAAGAGCAAAGAAAAAGCAACTCCGGGGAGTTGCTTGATTCATCATTCAGATCGTAATTATGACCCCTCAGTTTTAGACTCTGAAGTCACCGCTGGAGGTGTTTTCGGCGCTTCTTTCTTGCCTGCCGCTGTTTTGCCCTTCGCTTTCGTCTTCTCTTTTTCCGTTCCACCCAGAGCCTCGCGATCCACCAGCTCGAGGATGGCAACCGGGGCGGCGTCGCCGCGCCGCACGCCGAGCTTCAGGATGCGGGTGTAGCCGCCGTCGCGGTCGGCGAAATGCGGACCGATCTTATCGAAAAGCTCTTTCACGGCATCTTTCTGGCGCAGGAATTTCAGGACATGCCTGCGGCTGGCAAGATCGCCTTTCTTCGCGAAGGTGATCATTCTTTCCGCGAAGGGACGAACCGCACGCGCTTTCGCCGTGGTGGTGCGGATTTGCCGCTCTTTGAACAACGCGCAGGCGAGATTCGCATAAAGGGCTTTGCGATGACTGGAGGTGCGGTTCAAATGGAATTTCTTTACGCCGTGTCTCATAATTCGTATCTGATCTGATTCCTGTTCGAATGGAAGGGCTTAGAGCTGGCGCCGCCGGTAATCCGGGCCTAAGTATCTCTCGATGTCCATTCCGAATTCGAGCCCATGTTCCTTGAGAATTTCCGTCAATTCGGACAATGATTTCCGTCCGAAATTCTTGAATTTCAACATTTCCGCTTCATCACGACCCACCAAATCCGCAATCGTCCGAATCTTCGCTTCTTTCAGGCAATTCGCGCTCCGAACCGAGAGCTCCAGTTCATCCACGGACTTCTTGAGCATTTTGCGGATGCGCAGGACTTCTTCATCAATCTCCTGATCCCGCTCTTCTTCCCTGGCTTTAATGTCGAAATTAATGAAGAGCTGGATGTGATCGCGCAGAATGCGACCCGCGATGGAGAGCGCATCATCGGGCGTTATGGATCCGTCGGTCGTGATCTCGAGAATGAGTTTCTCGTAATCGGTGCGTTGACCGATGCGAGTGTTTTCGACGGTGAACGTCACGTTGCGGATCGGCGTATAGATCGCGTCCAGAGGGATCGTGCCGATCGGCTGATCGGGGATGCGGTTATCCTCCGCCGTGACGTATCCCCGTCCTCTGCGGATGAGCAGCTCGAGATGGACGTCCGCATTCTCTTCCAGTGTGGCGATGTGTTGTTCTGGATTGAGGATCTCGAAGTCTGTATTTCCCTTCTGGATATCCGCGGCGGTGATGATTCCGGGGCCCTTCCAGTGCAGCAGCACTTTGTCAGGCTTGCGATTCATCAGCTTGATCCGGACGGCTTTCAGATTCAGGACGATTTCCGCTACATCTTCCACCACACCCGGAATCGTGGAAAACTCGTGCAGCACGCCGTCCACTTTCAGCGACACGATGGCGGCACCGGGCAGAGACGCCAACAAAACCCGCCGCATTGCATTCCCGATCGTGACTCCATATCCCCTCTCCAGCGGTTGGACGATAAAGCGACCGAACGTGGAAGAGTACGACGCTTCATCTAACTCGACTGCTTCGGGCATCTGGAAATTGGAGCCATTCATACTACCGCCTCTGATTGATGGGATGTTAAGAACGAAAGATTACTTAGAGTATAATTCGACGACCATCTGCTCGCGGGCGCGAATGGGAATGGCATCTCTCGTGGGGTAGTTCAGGAAGACGCCTTCCATACGTGCCTTATCCAACTGGAGATAGGGAAGCAGTTTCCCTTCCTTGACGCGCTTCATCGCATCGTGTATCATCGCCATTTTGCGGGATTTTTGGCGGATGCGGATGACGTCGCCGGGGCTCAAGATGTAGGACGGGATATCCACAATGCGGTTGTTCACCTCGACATGGCGGTGCGTGATCAGCATGCGGGCGGAATTTCTGCCGGGCGCGAAGCCGATGCGATAAACGACGTTATCCAAGCGGCTTTCCAACAACGTGAGAAGCTGCTCCCCCGTAATCCCCTTTTCCCGCAGTGCTTTTCCGTAGAAATTGCGGAATTGTTTCTCCAGCATGCCGTACGTCCTCTTGATCTTCTGCTTTTCACGCAACTGCATGCCATATTCCGACAGTTTAAAGCGGCGGTCGCGACCATGCTGTCCCGGGGGATGTTCCCGCTTCTCAAAAGCGCATTTGGCGCCGGAGCAACGATCTCCCTTTAAAAAGAGCTTATCGCCTTCGCGACGACAGAGCTTGCAAACCGGACCGGTGTATCTTGCCATGAAACGACTCCTGAACGTTATACCCGACGCTTTTTCTTGGGACGACAACCATTATGCGGAATGGGGGTGACATCGCGTATGGAAGTGACCTGAAGACCGGCGGCTTGGAGGGAACGGACGGCGGAATCGCGCCCCGCGCCGGGTCCTTTCACGTTGACGGAAACCTTGCGCATGCCGAGATCGAGGGCGATCTTGGCGGCAGCGCTCGCCGCCTGTCCCGCGGCGAACGGAGTATTTTTGCGAGAACCTTTGAACCCTTGCGCTCCCGCAGAGGACTGCACCACGACATTTCCGTAAATATCCGTCAAGGAAATAATCGTATTATTGAACGATGCCTGGATATGAGCGACTCCCACAGCGTCTACGCGTTCTTTCTTGGTCTTTTTCTTCACTCGTGCCAATTCAGTCCTCCCGACTATTTTTTACGCGCCGTCGTCACACGTTTCTTGCCCTTGCGGGTGCGGGCGTTATTCTTCGTATTCTGACCCCGCACCGGCAAACCTCTCCGATGTCGAATCCCCCGGTAACAGCCGATGTCCATCAGCCGTTTGATGTTCATCATCACTTCGGTGCGCAGAGGACCTTCCACCTTGTATTCGGCGGCGATCAAGTTGCTGATCTTGTGCGCGTCCTCTTCGCTCAGAGCGTGCACCCGAATATCCGGGCTGATGCCGGTTTTCTCGAGAATCTTCTTGGAGAGCGCGGGTCCGATCCCGTATATGTAGGTCAGGGCGACTTCCAATCTCTTGTCTTTCGGAAGATCAACTCCGGCGATACGTGCCACACAACCTCCTGATGGTATGGGGCTTCATCCCGAACGCGGGATCACCCCTGTCTCTGTTTATGCTTCGGATTTTTGCAGATGACCCGCACCTTGCCATGGCGGCGGATGATCTTGCAGTTATCGCAAATTTTCTTCACAGAAGCGCGGACTTTCATCACGACTCCTCATCATTTATAGCGGTAAGTGACGCGTCCACGATTCAAATCGTAAGGACTCAGCTCCACCGTCACCTTATCCCCGGGGAGGATCTTGATGAAATGCATCCTCATTTTCCCCGAGATGTGAGCCAACACTTTGTGCCCGTTCTCTAATTCGACTCGAAATGTGGCATTGGGCAGAGTTTCCAGGACGGTGCCGTCAATCTTTATCGCCTCTTCTTTCGCCACGGACTCCTCTATCTTACCCCTTCAAACCGCAATCACACGAGAGATTCCCGAGGATCCCGAGTTAAAATTTGCGGATCCCTCTCGGTAACTACGACAGTCTCTTCCCAATGCGCCGAAGGCAAGCCATCCTGCGTCGAGATCGTCCAGCCGTCTTCGGCGCTGTAGACTTCCTTGGCGCCGAGATTGATCATCGGCTCGATCGCCAGCACCATACCGGGCTGCAATTTAGGGCCCCGTCCGGGCTGGCCGAAATTCGGAATCTGAGGATCTTCGTGCAGATTTTTACCGATCCCATGACCCGTCAGTTCCCGCACGACGGAAAATCCGTTCTTCTCGGCGTGCGATTGAATCGCATGCGAAATATCGGAAAGCCGCCGGTTCTTGCGAGCCTGTGCGATGCCCAAATCGAGGCATTCCCGAGTCACTCGCACCAGCTTGCGCTCGGCTTCACCCACGTCTCCGATCAGAAACGTCCGAGCTGCGTCGCCGTAATAGCCATTCAATTCCACGCCGATATCGAGTCCTACGATCTGCCCCGAGGCGAGGATGCGGTTTCCGGGGATGCCGTGCACCACTTCGGAATCTATCGAAATGCAGGCGCTGGCTGGAAAGGGGATCCCTTCCGTTCCGGTAAACCCCTTAAACGCCGGCCTTCCGCCCCTGCGGCGGATGCTCTCCTCAATGAAACTGTCAAGATCACGAGCG
>CAZUTK010000032.1:0-31286 GCA_964623265.1 uncultured bacterium
AGCCGTTGATATCAACCGGGATAGTGTTGAATTCCTGGCGAAATTGGAATTCCTGCGCTGCCAAGAGAGTTGGCCACATCAGCAGGATTATTGTCGCGTATTTCATCATGCTTTTATTATCTAAGTGCAGGGGCGTTCGATTGAACGCCCCTGCGGACCGTTTCTTTTACTTTAGTAGGAGCATCTTGCGCACGTCGGCAAAGTGGCCGCCGCGCTCCAGGCCCTTCATCTCAATGCGATAGAAGTACACGCCGGAGGCCAGTTGGTCCGGGATGCGGTAGTGAATCTTCGGCCAACCGGCGTTTTGCACGCCATCGTAAATGGTGGAAACCGCCTGGCCGCAAATGTTAAACAGCTCGATCTTGATTTGCGACCGTTGCGGCAGTTCCAGGGGGATAACGGTCGTCGAATTGAAGGGGTTCGGATAGTTCTGGCAGAGTTTGTAGGCTTGGGGTAGTTGCGTCACCGAACCGACGCCGTCGGTGAAACTCCGAATCGCATAGAAGCCGTAGCCGAATCCCGAATGCGTGGGCGCAATGGGGTCGTCCTGCATGGCCATCGTTCCCGGGGGCAACACAAATTCGGATTCTGTGTTTTCGGAAATGTCATACCAGACGAAGGTCATGGTGTGTCCGGCGATGTAGCCGTCCACTTCCAGCGGCGTGGCGATGTCATCTTCCCAGCAGGCAATGATCATGGGAAACTCGCCGGTGTATTCAGCCGCACCCACGCACAGCTCGCCGTCGAAAGCGCCGATTTCGTCACCTTGGGCCATGGGCGTTTCTTGAAGATCCACCGTGTCGATCATCACCGGATAGGACCAGTGGGTGTACTCGTTATACTGGAAGTGGTTATTAGCTGAGGCTGTCTGGGCGACGGCGCCGCCCGGAGAAGGCGGCACAGCGCTGTTTTCCCAAACCGGCTCCGTCGTCCAGCCGGCGAAGTCGTAGGTTTCGCCCACGTCGGCGTTGAAGCCCAGGAAGTAGCCCCGCCCGGGCTGCAAGACGCCGATCTGGTCCACGATCTTCGTGGGATTGCTGGGCGTAGGGATATAGATCTTGCCGTCGTCTGTTTTCACGATCTTAAGGTCGTACAGGGGATAATTGGGTGAGCTGTTGCGCCAGATCAGCCAGTGAAAGGGCCCCTCATAGTTGAAGTAATCGGGATTGCCCGAGGCGGTCTGAAGGGTGTCGGGCACGCTGGCCAGCTTCTCCAGGCCCGGACAGGCGTAACCCATGAAGAACCACTCGCGGGCGGTTTGACCCACGTCCAGGCTGTCATCCCAGGCCGGATCCGGGTCAATGTCCAGAATTGGTCCCAACGTCAGCAAGGGTTGTTGGGCAAACTGCCAGAGATGGCAGGCGTCGAGGTGGAGGTAGTAGGCGTAATTGAGGTTCCATTCCCAATTTTCCGACTCTTGGGGATTCCCAGGATAATACCAAAAATCACTCGTCCACCGAAAAAGCTGCCCGCCATTGTCAAAGAACCAGTCGTTGGTCGTGCTGGTGGTGTCGAGAATCTCTTTCATTTGAAGAAATTGGCCGAAGCTGCTGCTATCTATGGGCACGATGTGCCAGGACACCAGGTTCCAACCCGGGTGCAGAGCTAAGCCCTGGGTGTAATCGGTCTGCGCGGCTGGATTGTTCTCGTGCATGATCAGCATGGCGGGGCCGGTCTCGCCGGGGGCAAAATGGACGAATTCGCTGCCGGCGGTGGAGTCCACGTCCTTCAGGAAGTGAGCTCCGGTGGCGGTGTAGCAGTCCACCTTGGGCGTGCCGCCGGCGCACTCGTAGTCCAGCCCTAGGTTATCAAAATTCCAGCCATTGACGTCGGCAATGACAAACATGCTGGTGTCCAGCATGTTTCGATTTCCGGCTAGCCATTCGGTCTTCATGAAGTGGACGTAGTAGTTGCTGTCTCCGTTGGCGTAGTGGTAGGTGTAGCGGAAGACTTCCGGGTCGCCGGTGTCGGGTACAAAGGTTTCCACATCTTCGAGGTGGATGTGCGTGCCGGTGACAGGGTTACCGGTAGAGGTGCTGGGATCGGGGTCATTGAGCAGATCAGTGCACTGATCAAAAAGCGCTTCATAGCGAGGATCTATGGCCTCCCAAGCCAGGTCGTACTGGAGTAGCTGATGATCTCTGGTAGAGTCCGTAGGGAAGACGTCCACGCTGAACAGCTCGGCGATATTAGCGGCGGTCCAATCGGCTTTGGGGCGGTCTTCATCCGGGTCGCCCCAGAAGTCGCGCTCAAAGGTCCATTCAAAGACTAAGAAGGGATGCTCGGACCAAGAGCTCTGGCCCGTCTTCAAGGGGGGCCAAAAGTCGTGTTCGTTGGCGCTGACGCCGTAGTAGTCCTGAAGCCCTTCCGTGTAGAACCCCCAGAAATTATGCTCCAGCCCTAACTTGAGATTAGGGTTGCCGTTGGCGACGGTGTCGACGAAGGGGTCGGGATAATTGTAGGGTTGAAAGCAGACGTAATCGCAGTATCTCACCAGCGCGCTGTCGGCGCGACCGTCGCGGTTCCAATCGGCCCGGTTCAAGGCGTTGAGGTAAGGGATGGGAACGACGCCGTATTTGTTGTTCATCCAGGAGAAAGTGCTGTCGAGATTAAGGGGGCAATATCCTCCCCAATTGGGGGTGGCCACTCTCAGCTTGCTGGTGTCGCTGTAGGCGCCGACCGAGATATCCTTGACCATCTGGTAGTTGCGGTACATCATCTCGGCGACGTTTTTAATCTTATAATCGGTGGATACAGGAGCGTCGTTGGAGCGGTAGCCGTTGGGTTCATTGACGAAGGAGAAGATGTCGACTCCCCAGTCGCCCCAGGCGTTGCCGCTGCCACCTTGAGCCAGCTGGTCGTAAGCCCCATTGGCGCGATAGCGATTGACCAGAGCGCGGGTAAACATGGCGCGAAGCTTAGGGTGATCCAAGTAGCAAGGTTTAAGCCAGGCGGGATCGCCCCAGTTGTAGATGAAACTCTGGCGATCATTGGCCTGCAGGGTGCTCAGATAATGGTCGCTCCAATCCCAGAAGTAGTGTCCCTGAAAGACCTCGATGTTCCAGCCGACCGGCATGCCGATGCGTTGGGTGTTGGGGTGGTTGGCGATGAAGTTGGGCAGGGGCGTGGGATCTACATCGAAGATGTTGCCCGCCAAGTAGTCGCAAGCGCCCAGGCCGTCCGGGTGCATCAGATCGAGGTTGCTGGCGCTCGAGGAGATTCCAAAATCATCCGGGTCGTACCGGTAAGAGGATGAGGCCACAACGACATCGTGGGTCTCCGTGGGGGAATAGGCGCTGCCCGCGCCATTGTAGAAGTAGACGGCGTTCTCGCCGTCGTTGCCAACCGCTAGATCGAGTTCGTGGCTGTAGACGTACTTAACCTCAAAATAGGTCCATTGGTACGGGGGGCTAACCGCCCGCTGGATCGAGACCCACCCATTCTGCGGATTGCTGCACACCTTGGGCGAACTATCATAGTAAACGGGGTCGGGCCCGTTGTAGAAGGTCACGCTCAGAAGTTTGACGAAGGGGAAGTAATGGGTGTAGACGATGCGATGGGTAAGTCCATAGCCGTAGCTCACCTTGACGGTATCGGTGTCCAGGGCCGCCGGGGTTAAGTCGATGTCGCCCAAGAATAAGCTGGTGGACTTATCGGAGGTGGAACTGTGCCAATGGGCCATAGTATCTGTGCTGCTTGGATCTCGATAATACAGTTCGAGGCCGCGATCGGAATCCCAGACGGGAACCTGGTTGAAGCTATCGCACAGCGTGTAAGAGGCGGCGGCCAAGTCCATAGTTTCAGGGTCGCCATCGTCGTCGACGTTGCACCACTGGATGTCGGTGACCAGCTGTGTCCTCGGCGTGCCGCTCCCTGGCTGCTCCCCGGAATGCCACTCGTGGGTCAGGTGGCTGCCACTCAGTTTGTAGATATCGTTGCCGCGCGAAAGTTGATCGCCCTGTCCGATTCCTGGATCTATGGAACCGATGGCTAAGGCCATCACGTCTCGATCGTTGTCATAGAACCCGAACGAGGCGCAGAACATGCTCTCATGCCGAAAATGATGGACGCTCCATCCCGTGGTATCCACTTTCCAGAACTCATCCGGATCGAACTTATCCGCAGCCGGATAGAGATTTTTGAAAACCGTGGGCGCACCGTTGACATTGACGTAGAGGTCCAGATCGCCGTCGCGGTCCATATCGCCGAACTCCATGGTCGTTCCGGGGATGGGATCGCTGCTCGTGGCGGTGGGGCTCAGATCGTCCGTTTCGTTTGAATAAGCCAGCCCGGTGGTCTTGACGGAAACGACTGGAGGGTAAGGGTAGAAATCAAGGCAGACGCTGGTGAGGGTGTCAAGAACATAAGGTAGGGTTCCTTGGTTTGCGTAGATGCGCACCGTGCCCCCCACCTCCAAGGTAGTCAGATCCAGATCGCCATCGCAATCGTAATCCACCCAGCGAACGGTGTTGCAGTCGTAGGAAGTATCGGGGTGCCACACGTAGTTATCCGAGAAGAGTGAGTCAATGCGGACATTGCCTAAGGTGTTATACTGGTTCTTGTAGACCCAAACGCCGCCATCTCCGCCCTTGCCCACCACGACGCCTACGGCAATATCTTGATCACCATCACCGTCGTAATCGGCGATGTCAATGCAATCAATGCACCGAGCCGTCTCGGATAGATCACGCGGCACGTCGAAATCGCTGCCGGTCCACTCGTAACCAACCAGATAACCTCCCACGCTGTCGGATTGAATCTGGTGGGGGCTACCGCTATAGTAGTAGGGGTAGTTATAGTTGCCCGCCACCAAGTCTAGGTCGCCGCCATTGTCTAGATCGGCCAAGGCCACGCTCATAGTAAACCTGGCGTCATCGGAAATCCAATCAGGCGTGGTGGGCCACGGATCCGCGAGCGCCGCCTTAAAAGCCAAAGTCAGCGAGAGGGCGCTCTGCAGAATTGAACTGGGAAATCCGTGTTTTATCGCTACCTCCGCGAAGGGTTAAAATGAAGGTTGCAAAGACTCACAGAGAGCAGAAAACCCGGTCAGGCATAGAGGCTGCCTGTCCGGGCTTTACCCTTAAGGGGCTGTTGGAAAGTTTTTCGCCTGTATTTAGCTACAATCCGCATGGTATTCCCCAAGTACGCCATTATACCTTAAAGAGGGAAAAGTAGCAAATCAAGTGAAAAGTTTGTCTTTTTCGTGCGCGGTGGTAAAATCCCTCCAGCACAAAAAACCCAAAGGAGGCGAAATGCCCTGGATAGACTACTGCTGCATCAAAGCCAGCATCCCCATCGCCCAGGTCCTGACTTACTACAACATCTCCTTGAAAAGATTTCAGAAAATCATCTAACCGGACATTGCCCCTTGTCCTCTCATTCTGGCGATCGGTCCAATGAAAATGCCTTTCACGTGGACACCCAGAAGAACGTCTTCAACTGCTTCAGTCATTGCGGCGGAGGCAATGTCATCGATCTAGTCGCAAGAATTGAGGATTGCTCTTTTCGTGAAGCGGCGCTCATACTTTATCAAATGTACTTCGCTGATAGCGGCGAGTCTGACGCCGTACCCGTCTATGGCGCTGGCGCAGTGCATGAGAACAGTGAGCCTCAACTGTCTGAAAATAAGCCCCTGACCTTCGAGCTGAAAGGTTTAAATCCAAATCACGCCTTCCTGCGCAAAGAAAAGGGCTTGACATCGGAAACGATCAAAACGTTCGCGTTGGGGTTTTGCACCAAGGGACTTTTAGCCGGCCGGGTGGCTATTCCGATTCACAACAAAGACGGCCAGCTCGTCGCTTATATCGGCCGCGCCGTGAACTCCACGCAAGCCGAAGCTGAAGGCAAATACAAGGTCCCGCCTGGCTTTCACAAATCCCTGGAGGTCTTTACCCTGCACCGCATCTTGCAAAACAGCGAAGTCATCGCCAAGTACGGGCTGATCGTCGTGGAGGGATTCTTCGGGGTCTTTGCCCTGTGGCAGTGCAGTTATAAGAACGTCGTGGCGCTCATGGGCAAGGAACTCTCCGATCGCCAAGCCGAGTTGCTGCTGTCCGCCTCAGACCGCTTCACCATCTTTCTTGATGGTGATGAGCCCGGACGTCTGGCGTCGCAACAAGTCGCCGAAAAGCTCGGGCGTTCCGCCTTCGTGCGGGTGATTGAGTACCCGCCGGGCCCCAAGCGCAAGCCCGCGCAATTCAACAAAGATGAACTAAAAGGTCTGCTTTCAGTTTTTGAAAATCCATCACTTCGTGACAAGCCTTCACCTTGACCTGTGAGGGCTTTTTAAATTACAATCTCTATGTAACATTGCCCGCAGCAAAGTCGCCACCTCGTGGCAGACCCATCTCTCCGCCAGCGGCGGATCGTGCGGGCAAATACCTAAAAAGGGGTGGGCACAAAAAACACCTTCTCGTCTGCCGGTTTATTCAAAGCGAACTACCGGCAAAACGCTTTCAGCTTAATCTTCCTCTTCGATAACCGGGACTTCTTCAATCTCTACCTCTTCTGCGGATGCCTGCTTTTTAGCCTCGCCCAGCAGTATCAGTGCCGACACTAAAACCTCGGTGCGGTGCTGAGTCCGGCCGGACCTATCCTGCCAATTTCTCGTGGCCAGTCGGCCTTCCAGAAAAATACGGCTGCCCTTGTGGAGGTACTTCTCGGCAATTTTGGCGAGTTTCCCCCAGCACACGACCGAGTGAAACTCTACTGAATCCTTCTTCTCTTTGGTTTTAGCGTCAATCCAGGAGTAATTGGTGGCGAGGGTAAAAAGGGTGATGGTGTTCTTGCCATGAGGCAGCACCTTGACGACCGGGTCTTTGACCAACCGGCCAATTAGCATAATCTTGTTGAGCATAGATTCATGCGTCTTCTCCAGCGGATTAGGTGATAAAGCGTTTTGCCTTCTGCCGCTGGCGAGAAGGCGGTTTCGACCTTTGCCTTGGTGAGAGCTGCCCGACAAAAAAAGCCCCTGAAAGGGGCGGTCTGTCAAGCCCTTTAGCGGCTTGACAGATTTTTTGCGGGCAATATACTGAAAGAAGCGGTCGAAACCGCCCGTTGGAAAGCACCTCGTTGAAGGTGTTTTTTGATTGGGGGGGGAAAATAAAAAGCCCTCGCAAAAAAGCGAGAGGGCCTTGTGAACCCAGGAACCGATCGATGATGTTTGTGGGTTAAAAAAGGAAAGGCATTCAGCCGTTATAAGAGAGGTCTAAAATGCTTTGGCTTAGCGACGTTACGCCGCAGTATCTTCCCCCCTCATTGGGGCGGTGGGAAGTCCGTAAGGGGCTCCAGGAGAGAGCGCCGCCTCATCACCTAAACTTCGGAGGCAACAAATGCCCGAGGTCAAGTTCGATGCTAAAATTAAAATGACCAGGGGCGAAGTTCAGCTGGATGTCCATATCGGGTTGGATATGGCCCCGCGCCGAAACCTGAAGACCCCCGGTCACGCATCTTACTTGATTGTTAAAGTACTTGACCTTATACAAGTTGCCTTAATGGGCTGGGCCGTTTACCAGCTACATGAAACCCTTGCTTTAATTCGCAAGGAAATAGCGACAAGTTCTACTTGGTTTCCCGTACGGGACCGAATCAAAAGCGATGACTATGCGGTTATGGCTGCTACTCCCACGGTGCACTAGTTTTGCACTCTTGTCAAGTTAAGACTTGCAGATAGGCTTGGTGCCGTTAGATAGCCCGCCAGTAATGGTGGGCTTTTCTATACCATTGTGTAGAATCCGCAAAAAACGAAAAGCCCTTAAACAGGGCTCATTCTAAACGTCAACCGGATGTTCACTCTTCCTGTTTCTTGTCCTCTCCCGCCGTGCGTTCCTCCTCGCAGTACAGGTCAAACTGCACCGTCCCGTCTTTGAAAATGACCACGTCTCCGCCGGTGCGGTTCTTGATGCGCAGCTTCACTTCTTGGCCGTGAAAGATTTCAGTTTTCTTCATACTCCCTCCTGGATGGTATAAGAGTTATCTGAGCGGCCGCCTCGCTTCCCAAGACCCCTCGTCCTACGGGCCAGGGTGAAGGGCCTATTCAGGGATGCCAGTTTCCTGGCTGATGAAAAGCCCGCCCCTATCAGGGTTTTCAAGAGCTCTCTCCTGCCTCTTCCCTCTTACCTGTTGGGCTTTATATGGGTCACTAAAGCCAACCGGGGAAGCGGCAACCGCTCCCAGTTATCTTAACACAAAAACGGAATAAACGGACAACTTGTTAAAGAAAAAGGGGGTCTATTCCAGTAGAGAGTGTAGATTACCTCTCTCGCTGGGGTGCGCTATCTGCCAAATCGGTTTGAAGATGCTGGCGGGATCGTTCGGGTCTAAGTGCTGCTTGCTGGTGTACCAAAACCCTTTAAAGCCTTTCCCGTCTGTGGCCTTCATCCCTGCCTCAATCAGGTGAGCGAGCCGGTCCTTATTGCGGTATCGCTGCCAATCGCGATCGTGTTCGATTACCGTGAGGACCCGAAAGCCCTGGATGTTGAAGCGGTTGGTGACCTGCCTCTTCCCCACTCCCTTCTGTCCGTCTAATTCATCGCAAATAGCCCGCCAATAGGCGTGATAAGCCCTGAGCTTGGCCGTGAACGTCGGCTGGTCCATGGTCGAGCGATCGGCTTCCAAGAAAAACGGGCTCACCTTTCCCCCTAGCTTCTTCAGCACAAAGAAAGCGTCTGGCGCGATGGTCTGGGCCCTGCCGTCCACCTTGACGGCGTCTCGGGCGTCTTTGCCGGACCTGAGCCAGTATTGCAGCTTGGTCCCGGCGCCATTGGCGCAAGCGTTCGTTATCATCGCCCTGACGCTGTTTACTAACAGGGCATGCTCCAGCTGTGGGTCTTTGTTCTGGTTGCGCTTGGGTGAGGGATTGGCTTTCTGCCCTGTGATTTTCTGATAGACCTCTCTCCCCTGCTCGTCCAAGATGTAGATATCCGGTGTGGAGCCGGTCTCCAGGTAACTGCGCGAAAACTGCACTTTCAAAAGATAGCCGTTGTCATAAAGAAAACGCAAGCGGTTCTTCAGGCTCGTTCCCTTGCGCCCTGTTAAGAGCTCTAAGAGCGTCCGCGTTAAATACCGGTACTCGTGGACCAAAAGAATGATGTCGGTGTCCCCTCTGCTTTGGAACTTCCCAGGCTTGGGGTCTTGGATATCCCGCTTGTAGCGGATCCGGCGTTTACCTTGTTTACTATGTATACTATCGGGATTTTGGCTCATAGCTGTCTTGGTCAAAATTGGGCTCGTCTGGCTTGGCGTCATTATACTCCGTCCCCAGCAATTTGGAAACTCCGGGGGCTTCGGTGATCTGCCCCAAGAGAAAGCCACGGCGAGTCTCAATCAGCCGGTCCACTTCTAGGGCGGGCTTAGCATTGCGCCGGTTGGCTTCCTGCAGCGTCTTCTCAAAGTCCGCCTTCAGCACTTCCTGCTTCTTGACAGGCAAATCCGCGCTGATGAAAGGAACGGCGTCATAAGGCTCGCCTCGCACCTTAACGACGGCCTGCCGCTTGGGTAAATTGACCAGCTTGGAGATGAGCTTGCGCTGCTTCTCTTCCGGCGTGTAGTCCTCTATCGAGGCCACTTCTTGGTCTTCGGTGAGATAGTAAAATGGAGGTCCGTGGTGGTGTGGCCGGAGGCGTGCGCTCCGCCGCTAAAATCAGCATGGCTCGTCCCTGTCAAAACCGTGCTGCCAATGCTTTCAATCATGATGCCGCTGTCTTGGCCTAAAGGCAAGGAAGTCGACAGCGAGCTGGAGCTGGCGGCCGCCTCTGATGATGCCGACATGGAGCCCCAGTTGTCGGAGTCCATTTCCGTGTCCGAGTACACCTGCGCCCGACCCAATTCCGGGTGGATTATGGTCCGCATAATCCGCCGCTTTTCCTGATCGTCGGCCAAGTAAAACGGGTAGAGTTCGCCGATCAGCAACTGGGCGTCTTCCTCGGTCAGGGCGAAGCAGGCCTTGATGGTTGCGCCCTGTTTAATGGCGTAAAGAGCTTCGGCTCTTGCTCTTTTATACTGGCGATATCCTGGCTGGCTAGGACGAAAGACAACCCGTATTTCCTGAGTTCTTTGAGCCCGTCGGCAATGTCATCGCACAGGTACTTGTGAAACTCGTCAATATAAAATACATCCGCCGCCGCTTATTTATCGGTAGGTCCATTCGGGATTTGGCCGCTGCGCTGAGCTTGTCAGTAATCATCACCCCCAAGAGCTTGGCTTCCGGCGGGGAAAGCCGTCCGCCTTCGGCCAAATTGACCAGGATGACCGCTCCGCTGTCCATCGCTGCCCTGAAGTTAATGGTGCTCTGGTTCTGGCCGATAATCCGCCGGGTGGTCTCGCTGGATAAAAACTTGTGAAAGCGGTTGTAAACCGCTTCTAAATACTCGTCCTGCCTAGTGTTGGATAATCTGGACACCCGGCTCCATTGCTTGGTCAAGTAAAAGTCGTTAATGCGCTTGAGGATTTTGGCCCGGACGTCTGAATCCTCTAAAAACAGCAGGCCGTCCTCCAGCGTCAAACCCGCCTTGATCAAGGGCAAAGCGGTGCTGGTCTGCCACAGATCCAGCCTAGGCCTGTCCTCTAAATCTTCGTCACCGAAAACCTTGGAAATGCCCCTGGAGACGATCCCCGCCTGCGTGGAGGGCGTGGTCTTGGCGTCCATAATCTCCAGGTAATTCAAACCGATGGACCAGCCCTCGTCCTGCGGGTTAATCAAAATCAGCCGGTCTCTCAGGTTGTGCTTGAAACGGTTGATGTGGCAGTACTTCACCAGGCGGTTGTACAGATCACCAGAAGGGTCTAAGACGCACACCCCCATCCCGCTTCGATGTCCTGCCGGATCATCTGCTCCAAAAAATAGGTCTTGCCGCTGCCCGAGACGCCTGAGGCCAACAGATGCTCCTGCCGGTGCTTCTGCTCGATGAAAACCCGGTGGTTCCGTTTATGGGCGTGCCGACCGACGACTGTGTCGCTGTCCTTGGGTGGCATAAGCTCATTCCCCTTGACAGAGGTTTTAAGGTATGCTATAGTAGAATCTCTCCTTTCCCTGCTTTTGTGTTCATTCACATGAAATCAAAACACAGGAAAGGAGGCGTTATGCCTAACGGTTTTGTCAAGAAAGTAAAGGCCCAGGGGGAATTGGAATTCGCCAAAATCCTAAAACACGGGGATCGGGAAATCGCCTTCCGCTGGATGCGGGAAGAAACCTTACGCGTGGCAGAGAAAGTCCTCCAGCAGAACCTCCCTCGCCTAATGACCCGCTCTGTGGGCCCCGTCCAGGATCTGGAAGACTTGAACTGGCTCATCTCCGAATTGGCCCGGCAATTGAAAAATGCCCCCTATCCCGACGGCCAAGTTCCTCAAATCCCCTTCCCTCGCATCCCCAACTGATCTCATCTCCTGTCTTTACGCCCTGGTATAGGTACCGGGCGTCTTTATTCCTCACCCTCGAAATACTTCGATTTCAGCCGCTCTATCAGCTCGCTGGCCAGGTCTGGATCGTCGGGAAACAGCGCCAGAATCTGGTCTATCTTGCCTTTCAGTGACCTAATCAGAGTCATCTCATCCGGCTTCGGCAGTAAAGGTTTTTCGCCCGGGCGATAGAGGGACTCTAACCCCAACAGCGATTGCTCTTTCTCCAATTGCCCCTGGTACTCCTGCAACAACTCAGGATGCTTGGTGGTCTAATAATTAAACCAATCGGGCTGCTCGCGCTTCATCAACAATAGATACCCTCTCACCAGTTGCAACCTCTTGTACTCATAATAGGAAATAAACCCCGCCACGGCCAAGCCCTTGACCAAAACCTTGGAAAGGCTTGTGGGCTCTCCCGATTCCGAAGTGAAGATATCAACATTCTTGCATTGCTCCGCCTCCCGATCAATCTCTTCAAGCCGTCTTTGAAATTCCGTCTGCCAATTAAACCCTCCGCCTCTGGCCGGTAGGTTGGATGCGGTCATGTGCCCCTCGCTATTTTCTTAACTCGTTTCTCAATAACCCGTTCTAACCCGTTGCCCCACCGTCGGGGCGCCGATTTTGGACGGTCGGGCAAGTCTCGCCGCAGGCGCACGCCGCCCGACCGTAGCGTAACGAAGTGAAGCGTCAAAATCGTGCTGCCCACGACTTCATTCTTCCCGGGTGCAGCGTTAGCGAAACCCCGAAGTCCGCCCCTGGCAGACGTAGCCCGCGCCGCCGTCCTAGGGGCTGGAGCTGAAAGCTCCAGCGACCACGGCCAACGGGGGGAAGAATGAAGTTGTGGGCGGAAGCGACGATGGCCGCTGGCGTAAAAGCCAGAGGACAGCGGGATCTCCTTTGGAAATCAGCGCACGACCACGACGGTGGGGCTGCTTAACCCGTTCGCTCTTTTGACTATCTAAAATGTCTATATGATAGTCAAAGGTTAATCCGCCTCTTGGATGCGGATTTCTTTTAATTGGTTCAAGGGAAAATGACCTTGCCGAAGTGTCTCTTCTGGTACTGCTCTGGGCTTTCGGGGTGGGCCAGGTATTTCTTTCGGGCTTGCTGTTCCTCTTGGGGTGTCGGCAGCTGGCCGTGCTTGCGTCTGAATTCCACCTGAAAGCTGAACCGCTCCGCTTCACAGCGCTGCTCCGGCGTCTTCTTCAGCCACTCTTGGAAATAGCGCCGATCTTCTTCGTCTCGCTTGCTTTTCTCCGCTTCCTGGTGCTGCTGGGCTCCCTTCTGCCGGCGTCTCTTGGTCTCGTCTAACTGCTCCTTGGTCTTGAAGTCATGGGGTGGCAGCCAGCCTTCCTTGATGGCTTTGACGAGCCAGGCCCCGCTCAAAGGTTTCTTCTCGTCCGATCGCTTCAGCATCCAGTCGTAGTACTGGCAGTAGAAATCCAAAAGCGGGTAGCGGTCTCTGCCCCACTCTACCGTCTGGTCGCCAAACTCGGCTGCCAAGCCTTGAGCCTGCTTCTTGCTGACGCCGTGCGCTTCTAAAATCGCTCCAAAAGCCGAGATTTGCCCTTCTGCGGGCTTTTCTGGGCCGGGCAAGGGTTCTAATTATAAGCCTTCCGGCACCAGTTCCAGTGTGATTTGGCCGTCCCCTGGCGTTTTCCCGCTCTCTAACTGCAAGGGTATCCGCTCCGCCGCCGGTTCCACCTCGCGAGGGTTAAACGGCAAGGCCATCTGCCGTGTCAATTCCCCCTGAGCGTGGTCGAAGTCGTAGAATGCCTTGGGACCTGGGTAATAGCGAATCTCGTTGTTGGACAGCCATTCCACCTTGGCCAGAAACTTGCTGTTTAATAGCTGTCGGTGGGCTTTGGCAAACTGCTCCTGAGCTCGTGACCGAAAGCTTCGGCACACTAAAGGCATGCGTTTACATAGTTCCTCGTAGCTCTCCACGACGTAGCTTCCTGACTTGGTCTTCTTGGCCCGGTTCAGGCTCATGAACAGCTCGAAAAAACGGTTGGAGAGAAGCTCGTAAAGACGTCCGGCTATGGGCACTAACTTCATGAATAATTTGGTGTCCACCGGCACGATGTACCAGCGGTTCAGGTTGGATAAAATCTTGTCGCTCAGACAGACCATGGTGTGAGCGGCGCGTTGGCCGTTTCCTAACTTAGCCCCCGCAAAGATAACCCTTTGAAAAACAGAAAATGTATCATCTATCTGCGCTTGCTCGGCTTTAAGGTAAAATGAAGATATCGCCTCAATATTCGTGTTTGCGATTCTCTTAAGGCTTATTCTAACTCTTGACCGATTTAGCCTGCTTTCTGGCTCCAATCCGACATTGCGGCACAGATCCGCAATATTCAATGGGATGGGATTGACGACCGGATAGCTACGGCGCCGGGCAATATCAATGACCGCTACCAAGACCTTCTTGTCTAGCCAAATGGGTAGCCGTGCTCACCCCCGCCGATCACCTTCCAGCGCCTGACGTGCTTCACCCCAGATCGGTCTACCTCCATCTCCTCTACCGTGCTCACCAGTAGCTTCTTTTCCTGGGCTTTGGAAGCTAAAGAGATTATAAATCTTACAAAACAAGCGCGCTGTTCCAGGATCGAACAGCGCGCTTTCGTTAAGACAGGCATCCGAAGACACCCGCTCGGGGTCGGGTATCACAACGGTGGTTTAATGCCTTCGATGTGGGATCACCTGCTGGGGCGGTCGTGGAATGTATCGTCAGGGACGGGAATGCCGCACTCAATCCGAATGGCTCTTCCTCTCCCGCCGCAGCCAGGCTGCGCGCTCGGAGTGCAATCTGGATTTCAAGGCGTCAATTCGAATTTTTCGCAGCGCGCTGATGAATTCAGCCTGTGGATACAGCTCCTGCAATCGCTTGACTTCCGCTTCATACGGAACGCGATCCACCTTGTTGAAGACCAAAATTCGAGGTGCATCCTTTAAACCTAAATCCGCGAGGGTATTATTCACCTGTTGAATCTGATCTTCATAATGGGGATGGGATAAATCCACCAGGTGGAGCAACAGGTCCGAGCTGATGGTCTCTTCCAGTGTAGATCGGAAGGAAGCGACGAGGTGCGGTGGAAGTTTGCGGATGAATCCTACCGTGTCAATCAGCAAGATGCGTTCGGCGTCCTTCGATTTCATCGCCCGTACCGTTGCATCCAGCGTCGCGAAAAGACGATCCTCAACGAAGACATCGCTCTCCGTCAAGGCGTTTAACAACGTGGATTTCCCCGCATTCGTGTAGCCAACAATTGCCACTTTGAAAAGTTCACGTCGGCGTTGGCGCTGTGTATCCCGTTGTTTCTCAATAGCTGCCAGTTCCCGACTGAGGCGTGCGATGCGTTTTCGCACCAGGCGGCGGTCGGTTTCCAGCTGCGTTTCGCCCGGACCGCGCAAGCCGATGCCTCCCGCCTGTCTCTCTAAATGCCGCCATCTGCCGGTCAATCTGGGCAGCAGATACTGCAGTTGCGCCAGTTCCACCTGTGTACGCGCTTCGCGGGTGCGCGCCCGGCGAGCGAAGATGTCCAAAATCAACCCCGAGCGATCAAGGACTCGCTTGCCGATTGTCTCCTCCAGAGCGTTCGCTTGGGTCGGCGATAAATCGTCATCAAAGATTACTACGTCGAACGCCCCATTCTGAGCCGCGATTTCGCTGACTTTGCCTTTGCCGATGAACGTCGCCGGATCGGGTTTCGGGCGATTCTGAATGAATCGCTTCACCACGACCGCACCGGCGGTATCGGTCAGCAGCGCCAGTTCATCCAAGGAATCCTGCGCTTCCCAGAATTCCATCCCCTTTAACACGGTTCCGACAAGTGCGGCTTTCTCCATTCGGTCCTGTGCGGTTTTTTCGTAATTTCCTTTCTTCGTAAGGTTTATCCTCGATGGACGTCATAACCGGATTCATCTAAATATACGGTTCGTTTACCGCATTGTCAAGAGGGCTTGAACAGAAAGTAATTGATTGTCTTCCACGCTGAATAGAATACAAAGGAAGGTAAATTTTCGGTGATGGATGACTGGGCAGGGAGGTTACTCCGCAGGATCCTTACAAATTGCGGTCGCTTCGGCGCCGGCATCTCGTTTCAAAGGGAGATAAATCAGGATTTTCGCACCTTGCGGTGAGTTAGGCTCCAACACTAAAACCCCATGATATTTTTCCACAATCGCCCGCGCGGCGGGCAAGCCTAACCCGCGACCGATCTCCTTCGTGCTCTGCAAAATAACCCAGGGATTCGCAAGCAGTTCTGCCGGTAAGCCGGACCCGGAGTCCAGAATTGCAATTTCGGCGAAGTCGCCGTTATCGGATATTTCCGCTGTGAAGTCCGCGGTTTCTCTTATATGAAGATGCACGCGGGCGGTTTTCACCTGAAGATAGCCGCCTTTTCGCAATGCTTCCGCAGAATTCATCAGACAATTGATCAGAGCTTGTTCCAAGAGAGCAGGATCTCCTGAGCATAAAAGAGAATGCGAAGATAAGTCTAAGATGGGCGTAACCGAGCGCGGAATGCGGCCGGCAACCAGATCAAAAGCTTTTTTTACGACGATATTGATTTCCGCTTCCGTGTAGGTCGCTTTTTCCGCATGAGCATATTCGATGAACCGCGCGGTGCTTTGCGCCGCCTTCATTACAGCGGACTGCATTTTTTCGAGCAAATTGTGCTGTTCTGGAGTCAAAGGCGAAAGCTGCCGCAATAATCCGATGCTGACCAGAATCGTCATCATAGAATTGTTGAATTCGTGAGCCAGTCCGGAAGCCAGCACCCCCAGATTATGGAAACGCTGCAGAGCGAGAAACGTCTCGCGATCCAGCAAGTCTGAAAGCTGCGATTTCGTCCGGTTCTGATCTGATTCGGATGGAGCGGGCGCCGCGTTTCTCTGCAAATTGCCGGAGATCTCCCAGGGATTTTCCGGGAGTTCCGGATAAATTTTACTCACGATGATCCTGTTTTTCACCGAATACAAACTAATCAGCTTCATCCTGCAAACACAAGCAAAAAATCTTTTAATTTACCCGGTCTAAAATAAAAAAGGATGCTTTTTGCATCCTTTTGAAACAAATTTTGCCCGCAATCTTAGCGGCTCCAACCAATCAGACGCGCCATAATCGCTTTCTGGATGTGAAGGCGGTTCTCCGCTTGATCGAATACTGCAGAATGCGGCCCGTCTATCACATCATCGGTGATTTCCCGCCCGCGCTCCGCCGGCAGGCAATGCAAAACGATGTGGCTCGGGTCGGCGTGTTTTAACAATTCTGCATTCACTTGGAAGGGACGCAGCAACCGAGCTTTTTCCTCGGCTTTGTCTTTTTGACCCATAGACGCCCATACGTCGGTGTAAACCACTTTTGCACCGCGCACTGCTTCAACCGGATCGTGAATCCAGCGGACGTGGGCGGATTCGGATTGAGCGGTTTTGAGCAGGTCCAAATCCGGTGGAGCTTCTTTCGCCGTGGCGATCGTAAGATCAATCTGGAAACGTCGGGCGGCGTTGATCCAGGAATTGGCGATGTTGTTGCCGTCCCCCAAATAGGCAACTTTAATCCCCTGTATATTCCCGAGCTTTTCTTCGATCGTCATCAGGTCGCCCATAATCTGGCATGGATGCAGATAATCAGTCAACGCGTTGATGACCGGGATGGACGCCGCTTTTGCCAGCTTCTCCACATCCTGATGCGAATATGTGCGAATCACGATCATTCCCAGATACCGCGACAGGACGCGGGCGGCGTCTTCTATGCTCTCCCGTTTGCCCAGATCAATCTCATCCTTCGTAATATACAACGAATTACCACCTAATTCATAGATCCCCGTTTCAAAGCTGATGCGGGTGCGCAATGATGGCTTATGAAATATGCAGCCGACGGTGATCCCGGCAAGCGAGGTCGGACTTTGGCCTAACCGCCGCTGGCGCTTCACATCCCGTGCATAACCGATCAGATTGACTAGTTCTTCACTCGTCAAATCTGTTATGGCGAGAAAATCCCGCTTCATAAACATCTCCTTGTTGCATCTCATCATATTTAAGTTGCGTCAAAATAATATGTAAAATCAGCAGAGTCAAGGATGATTTCCATTCTTTTTCTGAACGAAACCATCCATAGCAGGCGGATGCGGATTGCTACTTTCCGACGAAGAGCAGCACCAAGTCCATGACATTGGTTTTCGTCGGACCGGTCACAATCAAATCCCCCAGTTTCTCAAAAAAGTAATACGAATCGTTCCTCAGTAAATGATCTATTGCATCGAGCCTTTTTTTCTTCGCATTGCGTATGGTATAGCCATCCACAAAGGCTCCCGCGGCATCCGTCGGGCCGTCGGTGCCATCGCTGCCGACACTCATCAACAGACAGTCCGGCGTTCCGGATAGCTCTGTAGCGGCGGCTAACGCCAGCTCCTGATTTCGACCGCCGATCCCATTCCCACGCAGAGTCACCGTCGTTTCGCCGCCGACGATGAGACACCAAGCTTCTCTCGTGGATTGTATACGATGCCGAACGTTCTTCATCAAAGCGGCAAAACGCCGACCCATTGCTTCGGCTTCTCCGCTCATTCGATCAGTGAGGATCAACGCGTGATAGCCCAATTCAACCGCAGTCTCCTGCGCAGCCTGCAGCATCAACCTGTTGTTTCCTATGATTCGAAAATCCGAATTTACGAACAAATCATCGCCGGGTTTCGGAGTTTCAGGTATCTTTCCTTCCATCCCATTTTGAAGATGATTGATGACGCTATCTGGGAGTCTGGCTTGCAGCCGATATTTTTCAATCACCCGCCAGGCATCGCAATACGTCGTCGGATCCGGCGCAGTAGGACCCGAAGCGATCTCATCCGGAGCATCTCCGATCACATCCGAAACCGCCAACGTTATCACTCGTGCCGGAGTTAGGAAACACAGCATCCGTCCCCCCTTCACCTGTGAGAGATGCTTGCGGATCGTATTCACTTCGCGGATGCTCGCACCGCAAGCCATCAGCGCAAGGTTTACAGTTTGAAGATCCTCCCAGGAAATACCTTCTTCTGGGAGTTCCAGCAGCGCAGATCCTCCGCCGGTCAGCAAGAAGATCACGAGATCATTCGATTGCATTGGTTGCAAGAGTGAAAGCATCCGCGCCGTCCCGAGTTTCGTATTAGAATCGGGAATCGGGTGTCCGGCTTCGACAGTTTCGATTCGCTTCAAAGGCAGAGCATGCCCTCGCTTCACCAGGACGACGCCCCCAGTCAGATGATCCTTCAGGATCTCCTCCAGCTCCGCCGCCATAGGCGCAACCCCTTTCCCCGCCCCCATGACGAAAATTCGCTGGATGCGATCTAATTCCAGAATCTGATCCGCGATGAAAAGCTGCGACCCGCTAAGACAAACCTCTTTGCGAATGAGGATTCCAGGATCCACGGCTTGAAGGGCTCGTTGTAGTATTTTCTCGGCGTGAACGCGATGAGGATTCATAGATCAGAATGGCTTTTTGGACGCTTGTTTCCAAGATAAATAAATCGTCTTAAAGAGTCAAGATCTCAGGGGTGGAGAGCCGATATACTATTTAGGGGGAGGTATGCTTCTTGCGAAAAGAATATGTGCAGCGATTCCCCCGTCCGCCGATCAGCCGATATATTCGACTGATTTGCCTAAAATATTCCATCGCGAGAATACATTTCTTATACAAAATATGCCGATGAGGTTTCAAAATTGACTGACATGACCAACAACCGCGTGCGCGAAATCCTGCGTCTGTTGGATCAGGACCGCGACCTGCCCACCCTTTCGCCGGTGGTGGAAAAAGTCTTGCAGCGAGTCAACGACGAAAAAGTTTCCATCAAGGAGCTCTCCGAAATCATCAAAAATGATGTTTCGCTGTCTTTCAAAATCCTGAAGGTCGTCAACTCCGCTTTCTACGGTTTTCCGCGTAAAATCGCCACACTGACTCAGGCAATGGTCATCCTGGGGCTGTCCGCTGTGAAGAACCTCGCCTTGTCTATGTCCATCCTCGAAATCTTCGTTCAGGAAAGTTCGAAGGTGCAGGGCGGCAAGGGTTTTCGCGTTTTCTGGGAACGATCCTTGTTTTCCGCAGTGGCGGCGCGCCGCCTGGCGATTCTCTTGAAGACCCGCAACGAAGAGGAAGTCTTCATCGCCGCTTTGCTGCAAGATATCGGCATCCTCTTGCTGATCAAACATCTGCCGGAAGACTACGCGCAGGTGATGGAAGAAGCGCAGCGCAGTGCCGGCGATCTGGTGGCATTAGAAGAGGCGCATTTCGGAATCAACCACGCAGTGCTGGGTGAATTTTTAGCGAATAAATGGCGGCTGCCGCGCAGTCTAACGATCCCCATTTTACGCCATCACAACCCGGATTTTACATCAACTGCCGTCGGAGATGAAGAGAAAGCGATACAGCAGCTGACCATTTTCGTGCACCTTTCCAATTTAATCTCCGCAATTTTCTACGAAGAATACCGCCCTGAGAGGGTGGAACGATTAAAGGAAAGCGCACAGCGTTATCTGCAAATCGAACCGGCGAGCGTTGAATCACTGCTCGACGGGCTGGCGGATGAAGTGAAACAGGTCGCTGAATTCTTCGGTTTGCCTCTGGAGGGTACGCAGAATTATTCGGAATTGCTGATGGCGGCGAATATCGAGCTGGGAAAGATCAACCTGACCTACGAGCAGATGAACCGCGAGCTGGTTGCCGCCAAACGCCGCGCCGAAGAACTCGCCGAACAACTGGCGGAAGCCAATCGAAAACTGCAACAGATGGCGAACATAGATGGACTGACCAATGTATTCAACCGCAGAGTGTTCGAAAACTTGATCACTCGCGAATTTTACCGTTCCCACCGCTACGGACATCCGCTTTCCTGCTTGATGATAGATCTCGATCACTTCAAACTGATCAACGACAACGAGGGCCATCTGGTGGGGGATCAGGTTTTGCGCGAAGTCGCCAACCTCCTGAAAAGCAGCCTGCGCAAGACGGACTTTCTGGCTCGCTATGGAGGCGAAGAATTCGTGATCATCCTGCCGGAAGCCGGGCCGACCGCCGCGAAACTGCTGGCGGAAAAACTGCGCAAAGCGGTGGAAAACAAAGTGTTCGATATTGAAGGTCGCACGATCAACGTGACGATCTCCGTCGGCTGCGCCACCTACAACGAAGAATACCCCATCGAGAGCGAAGAAGAACTGGTGCACCGCGCAGACGAACATTTGTACCAAGCGAAGCGCAATGGTCGCAACCGAGTCTGGACGGACCTGGACTCGCAGCAATTTCGAATTTCCACCGAAAAACAGAATCAGTCTTCCGAAAAAGTGCCTCTCCCCGCTTGATTTGCGGTAAAAAAAACTTTATATTCTACTGCTAAATTAAATTCTATGTATTTTGTGATTCAGAAATTTTCTAAATCAGCTGAATTATAATCGTTCGCCTGTATGGGCTTGCTGCGGAAGGTCGGATATGAAAAAGATACGGTTTCAGAGTTTCAATGATTTGAAACAGGCTATCGTCATCCTTGAACGCCACAATATCGAATTCACCTGGGATATTTTCAACCGACAGCATGAGTTGCATCTGGGGCATGTGAACATAGATCACGTCAAACTGGCTTTGGAGAACTGTCCGGTCCCATATAAAATTATGGATTATTCTTGATTCAGTCCTGTACCGGAATGAAGGTGAGACGCGCTTTCAGGGCGTAGCCGGCTACGCCCTTTGATTTTCATTCCGAAACTCTGTCAGTGATCGTTCCGCATAATTAAATTGTGTCCGCAATAGATTCCCTAAAGGAAACTTTGAAGAGCCGCCTGCCGATAGCGGAGATCTCTTCATCCCTCAAAGAACACCATCAGCTGATTCTGAAAGGAGCCCCTGGTTCCTTGCGAGCTTTTATTGCCGCTTTTTTAGTGGAAAGCGGCAGAAGGATCGTCTGGATCAGCGCCCGCAGCAACCGCCGAGATGAAGCCCTCTCTGATCTGAGTCAGCTCCTGCCGAATCATCAGGTCGGCGTCCTACTGACAAGACACGACAAAAGCGATATCACGCCGTTTGAAACGAGAATCTTTCGAGCCCGCGCTCTGCAAAGCTGGACGCAAGGAAATCCGTATCTACTGATCACAGATCCTGATTCATTCTGGGAGCGATTTCTCCCATCATCGGAAAATCTGGATAAGATCCGGATACAATTGAACGTGAAACAGCCGCTGGGCAGAGATTCCGCAATAAAGCGCCTGGCTCAGGCGGGTTACGTACGCAGCGATCTGGTGGAAAACCGCGGAGAATTCGCTGTGCGTGGCGGAATTTTAGATGTGTTCCCCTACACTCACGATCATCCCCTCCGTCTGGAATTTTGGGGTGAAATGCTGGAATCTCTGCGCGCCTTCGATCCGGTTACTCAGCGGACGATCGCGCATATGCAGAGTGAAACGCTCTTCTTGACCAACGTCGGCGGCGAAAACGAGGTTGACCTTACAACTTATCTGCAACCAGATGACATCCTCTTCATCGAGGACGCAGAAGAAGTAGCTCAACTTGCGAAAAATGCAGGCTGCGCCGATCCCTGGAATCAGCTATACTCGAAGTGCAACGCGCTGATCTGGGGAACTGCACGCCAAGATCTCCACAATATCTTGATCGGAGGTATTCCGCAAGAAGATTTTGGCGGACAGATCGAACGCCTTTCGCAGACTCTGTCCGAAATCCAATCGCGAGATGGAGTAGCCTTTATCGCCTGCGATAATCCAGGTCAGCTGGATCGGTTAAAGGAACTGCTGAGCGATCGAAACACCTCGCCTTTGCCGCACTTTTTAGTGGCGCATTTCGCCGCCGGATTCCACCTTACCGCCGTTAAATTCAGCTTGTTTACCGACCATCAGATCTTCCGCCGCCCGAGAAGACGAAGAACGTACTTCCGACTCAGGAACTTCAGTCCCATCGAGCGGGCGGATATGCTGCGGCGCGGGGATTACGTCGTGCATGAAGATTACGGCATCGGCAGATTCATCGGTTTGACGACCATAGAAGTCGGAGGTCACAGCCGGGAGTGCATGCAGATTGAATACCGCGATAATGTAATGCTGTATGTGCGCCTAGAATCACTGCGAAAAATCCAGAAGTTTTCCGGCAGAGAAGGCTTCATCCCGCCGCTCACCCGCATCGGCAGAGGCGAATGGGAACGAATCCGTAAAAAAACTTCGGCAGCGATCAAGCAGCTTGCCTCGGATTTGCTGAAACTCTACGCCCTGCGTTCTTCCCAGAAAGGTTTTGCCTTTCCTCCGGATAATCCGCTACAACTGGAATTGGAAGCCAAATTCGACTACGAGGAGACTCCCGATCAGTTGGCGGCGATCGAAGCGGTCAAACGGGATATGGAGGAGCCGCAACCGATGGACCGCCTCGTCTGTGGAGATGTGGGTTACGGAAAGACGGAAGTGGCATTGCGCGCCGCCTTTAAGGCTGTCCTGGGTGGAAAACAAGTCGCCGTCTTAGTACCGACGACTCTGCTGGCGCAACAGCACTATAACACCTTCCGCACACGACTCGCGGATCTCGCGGTGGAAGTCGAAATGCTCTCCCGCTTCCGCAAAACCGCGCAGCAGAAGGAAATCTTGCGCAGGATTCAATCCGGGCGCGTGGATATCGTCATCGGAACTCATCGGCTTCTTTCGAAAGACGTCGTCTTCGACAATCTCGGTTTGCTGATCGTGGATGAAGAGCATCGCTTCGGGGTCAAACATAAGGAACAGCTGAAGAAGCTGCGCACTCAGGTGGATGTCCTGGTGCTGACTGCAACACCCATCCCGCGCACTCTGCATATGGCGCTGATCGGCGCTCGGGATATGTCACTGATCAAGACTCCACCTCAAAATCGCCTCCCCATTGAGACGGAAATTGCGCCTTTTTCCCAGGAGTTGATCACCGGCGCCATCCTGCGGGAAATAGACCGAGGCGGGCAAGTATATTTTGTCCATAACCGCATCGGTTCCATCCTCGCCGTTCAGAAAATGCTGGAACGCTGGATGCCGGAAGTGCGCTTTGTCGTCGCGCACGGTCAGATGCCGGAACAGCAGCTCGAAAAAACAATGAATGATTTCTGGGCGGGCAAATACGATGTGCTGATCTCTACGATGATCATCGAATCCGGTCTCGATCTGCCCAATGTCAATACCATGATCGTGAATCGGGCGGATCGATTCGGCCTCGCGCAACTCTATCAACTCCGCGGCAGGATCGGACGGTCGAATCGTCAGGCGTATGCCTACTTACTGACGCCTCCGAAACTCTCGGTCTCGGATCCTGCCCGGAAGCGATTGGACGCGATCCGGGATTGCAGCTACCTCGGAGCAGGCTTCCAATTGGCTTTACATGATCTCGAAATCCGCGGAGCAGGCGAAATTTTCGGCGCCAGGCAATCCGGGTTCATCCACGCTGTGGGATTTGACCTCTATCAAAAAATGCTGAGCGAAGCCATCCAGGAGCTGAACGACGACAGCGGTATCCCCGCAGCATCGAAAAAAGCAGAAGATGTCGGATTCGAACCTAAAATTGATCTGCCGTTCGACGCTCTGCTCCCCAGGGATTACATTGAACATCCGGAGCATCGTGTGGAACTTTATCGCCGGCTCTCAAGTGCACAGGATGTTAAAACCATCCACGACATCGTCGAAGAAGTCAGCGATCGTTACGGATCACCTCCGCGGCAGGCTCGAAACCTGTTCGACCTGATCGAAATCAAGATCGGATGTCAGAAAATCGGGTTGGCGCGGCTCGATCTGAAAAAAGACTACCTCGCCGCGGAATTGTACACCGGAAAAGACCAGAACTGGAAGGAACGTCTAAGCCGAATCGTGAGGTGTATGGATGGTCTCCCCATCGAGTTTACAGGCACCACACCGCCGGGATTGATCTTGCGCTGGAATCCAAAAGATTCCTGGGACGATAAAATCCAGTTGATCAAGCGCATATTTGAACGGATATCGCAATAATCAGAGTGATTTCATCTCCAAGGGATCAAACTGGAATTATCATCGTATAATAAAAATATTAAAAGATTATAATTCCCAATAAACCTGAGTGTAGGAGGAAATCAAATGTCGTCCGCCTCGACGCAAAAAAACAATTTGTCTTCCCATAACTCGAGCCAGTTCGGCGCGGCGATAATCCTGCCGCTGATGTTCATCGCGCTATTCTCGCTGCTCCTCTGGGGCAGCGGCTGTGCAAGGAAAGGTGACATCGTGGCGAAGGTCGGGAAAGAAGTCATCACATCCAAGGAATTCAAAGACGAGATGATCCTGCGCTTTCGAACCGCGGAATTCGCCTCGCAGCGCACTCTGGACGAACGCAAACAAGCTCTCGATCACCTGATCACTTTGCGGAAGAAATTGCAGGAGGCGTACCGCTTGAACCTGGATAAGGATACCAGCGTTCAGAGAATGGCGAATGAGGCTCGGGATCAAGCCGCCATCCAAGAGCTCTATAAAGTCAAAATTATGGATAAGGTGATTCCTCCCGCAGAGATCAAAGAATACTACAAAAAAATGGGTGAGGAGATTAAAGCCAGCCACATCCTCATCAAGACGGATATGAATGCCAGCGAAGAGGCTCTCGCCGCTGCCAAAGCGAAACTGGACAGCCTCCGAAAGATTTTAATTGCCGGCGCAGATTTCGACTCCATCGCCAAGTTGGTTTCGGAAGATGTCACAACCGCGCAGAACGGCGGCGATCTCGGCTATTTCAGCTGGGGCAGGATGGTGGATGAATTTCAGGAAGCCGCTTTTAAATTGAAGGTCGGTGAAATAAGCGAGCCGGTGAAAACCGCTTACGGGTATCACTTGATCAAGCTCTATGACCGCAGACCCGCTGCTTCGGTTAAATCCTTCGAGGAAGAGGAAAATAACATCCGCATGCAGCTGCGCAGGAAATATCAGAGCGAATTAAACAAGGCGGCGGAAGAATATCTAACTAAGCTGAAGGAAGCGCAAGGGTTGAAATACGATTACGCCATCATTCAGAAGATCATAGACAAAGTCAGTGATCCTTCTGTTCCGCGCAACAACTCCTATTTCTCGAATTTCAGCGAAGAGGAAAAGAATTGGATCGTCGCCAGTATGAAGGATGACACGATTCATGTCCACGATCTGGAGGCGGAAATCGCCAAAACCGGCGCGACGCCCCAATGGCGTGATCAGAAAGCCATCACATCCATGGTCGAGAGGATGATCGTGCCCAAATTCCTGGCGGAAGACGCCAAGAAAAACGGATTGTTCAATGCTCCGGATGTGAAAAAAGCATACGAGGACGCCCTCCATAGCCGGATGATCCAGTTGGCAGAAACCCGCCAAATCGAGGATAAAATCAGCCTCGCCGACTCCGCAATGCTCGCATATTACCAGAATAACCTCGATAAGTTTATGACTGATTCGACTGTCGAGGTGCAGGAAATCTACATCACGGTCGAGCCGGAAAAAGGGAAGGATCTCGCCTTCGCGCAGCGTATTTCCAATCGCGCGAAAAAGGGTGAAAATTTCACAACTTTGGTGAAGAAATATACAGAGCGGAAATCATCTCTGAACCGGGACGGGAAATTGGGTCCTCTGACCAGCCGGCAGTACGGCGAGATGGGAAAAGCCGCTTTCAGGATGAAGATCGGAGAAATCAGCGATCCCATCCCGATGGGTTCGAAAGCGTATTCAATTATAAAATTAGTTGACCGATCCGAGCCCAGAGTGAAAACCTTCGAGGAAGCCAGATCGCAGGTAGAACGCCAGCTCCGCATCGAAATGAGCGACAGTCTGAAGAACGCCTGGACGAAGCAGATGGATGAACGATATCCCGTTACGATCTACGAAGACCGGATTATGGCGGTTCTGCCAATGCCTGCAACAGCCGATAAGACCCAATCGCCCGGTGTGGAAGACGAAAAAGATAAAGTTTTGAAGATAAAAGAAGTGAAGCCTGTGCCGGTCGAACCGAAGAAAGAAAAAGAAAATAAGTGAAGGATCCCCTTTTCGGGTGTTCGCCTATTTCCGAAATGCAGCGCATCGGAGGCGGGGACGGTTCAACGTGAAACGTCCCCTGCCGGTTTTTTTCTTCGCGCCGCTTTGTCTGCTGCTTTTAGGGTGCGGTGACCGCCCTGCGAAAGACTCTGTTGCGGCTCGAGTTGGTTCCGTTTCGATCTCCCGCAATCGTTTATTGGAAGAATACGGATTAACAGAATGGGCACAAAATGCCGATTCCAGCTTTCAATCCGCCTTTCAGGACGCTGCGCGCAACTGGGCGTTGCGTGAAATCCTGATCCAGGAAGCGACGAAGCGCCGCCTGGAGAGCGACTCGATTTTTCAACACCGCTTGGAAAACATCCGCCGTGAATTGCTGGTCAACCGCCTCTACGAAACGGCCGCCTCCGGTGTTATTGCGGATTCCCTCGAAGTGGAACAAGAGTACTTAAACTGCCGCGATGAATTTGTCTGTCCCTCCGATCAAATTGACCTGTTCTACATCATCGCACCTACCCGCGAAACGGCTGCGGCAGCGCGGCGGCTGTTGCAGGAAGGCCGCGAACTGAGTTCAATCCTGTCCGAAGTGCCGGATGTCTACGGTGATGCTCCGGGTTGGGTTGCAGAATCTGATCTGAATCCGAAAATTGCCCGAACCGCATTCTTACTTCCTCCGGGAGCTGTCTCGTATCCGCAAAAACGGGATGAAGGCGGTTACATCGTCCTGCAATGCCGACAACGTCGTTTTCAGGGCACTATATTGCCTATTGAAGAAGTCTTTCAAGAGGTCAAAGAGCGCGTCTTGATGAAGAAAAGGGATGAACGCGAACAGGCCCTAAGGGACAGTCTCTGGAACGCCTACCAATCGCAACTCTGGATCGCAGAACCTTAGCCTGATTTGAATTGAACAAGAGAAACAGCGTGAAACACCCGATGAAAATAGTTCTAATCGCGTTGGTGGCGCTGTTGCTGTGCCACTCATATGTCGCCGCCCAAGGAACCGAAGAGATCATTGACCGCATTATCGCCGTCGTCGGTGATGAGATTCTCCTGGAAAGCGAAGTCTATCAAAATGCGCAGGCAGTGGCGTTGCAGCAGGGCTGGAATCCTGTCAAGGATCAGGATAAATTTCAATCGCTTCTGCAGGAGATTCTCCAGGAGATGATCAACCAGAAGATCCTGCTCGCCAAAGCGAAGGAAGACACCCTGACGGTCGAAGCCCGTGAAGTGGATCGGGAGCTGGAAAACCGCCTGCAAATGATGATTCAGAACGCCGGTTCCGAACAGAAAATCGAAGAGATTTACGGCTATTCCATCAAACGCATCCGCCGGGAATTCCGCCCCACCGTCGAAGAAGCTCTTTTGGTTGAAAAGTTAAAATCACAACATCTGCGCGGCATTTCCGTAACGCGCGCGGAAGTGGAGCAATACTTTCACGACTACCCGGAAGCTTTTCCGCCGATGAAAGACGCCGTCGAGATCGCGCATCTTCTGCTCGAAATGAGCGGCGCCATCAGCGGGGAAGCGCGGGCAAAGGCGCAAGCGGACTCGATTTACGAAGCGATCAAAAAGGGGGCTTCCTTCGACAGCCTTGCGCTGCGATTCTCAGAAGATAAAGCCACGGCATCGAAATTCGGTCGCATCGGCTGGACGCAAGAAGGGGATTTGCTCAGCGTCTATGAAGACGCCGCGAAAGCCCTGAAGATCGGCGAAGTTTCCCGACCTGTAAAAACCCGGATCGGTTTCCACATCATCCGTTTGGAGGATCGGAAGGATAATCAGCTTCTGACCTCGCATATTCTCATCATCCCCAAAGCGCTGCAGGAAGATGAACAATCGGTCGTGGACAGCTTGAAGGGAATCCGAGAAAAAATTCTCTCGGGCCTCCCCTTCGAAGATGCTGCCAAGCAGTATTCTGCGGACCTGGAGAGTTCGCCCCAGGGCGGGAAACTGGGCTGGTTCCGCCTCGAAGATATGCCTGCCGAGTTTCGCGCCGCGATCGACACTCTCACCGTCGGCGAAATCAGCAATCCCTTCAAATCCCAGTACGGCTTTCATATCGTAAAGTTATTAAATCGCCGCGCTGCTCGCGAAATCCGGTTGGATCAAGACTGGGAAATCGTTTCGCAAGCCGCCCTGAACGCCAAACGGGAAACGGAATATAAACGCTGGTTGAACGAATTAAAATCTCGCTACTATATTGAAATAAAAAGCTGAAAAGAAGTGGACTTTCGCCTGATCTAAGCGGATTTCGCATTCAATCTTTACCACGTACACACATTTCCTTCCGCAGCGGAACCTACCGGCGACCTCACACCGGTGGGTTTCTATTCTACACTCGCCAATTCTGAAAAAGCACTACTTTCAATCTTACCTATTGACAAATCGGGAAAAAATACGTATTTTAAGTACGAATCAACGTCGGACGATGCCATGAAGTTCACGCCTTTGAAAGAATTCCTGATATTTGCACTGATATCAGCCTTCATAAAACCCACTTTAATCTCCGCTTCCACCGTTGCGATCGTCAGCGGGCGAGCGACCCAGGACGGTCGCCCCCTGCTGATGAAACTGCGCGACAACACAGAAGATGATCAGGAATACTTTTATTGCGATGTAGGTCCCTATGCCTTTATCGGAATCACCTACACGGATATAACAGATCAAGCCTGGGGCGGCATCAATGAAGTCGGTTTCGCCATCGTAAATTCCAATGCATGGAACTTTAATGACCCCGTCCCGGGACCGGACGACGACGGTTATATTATGTATCTGGCACTCAGAACCTGTGCAACCGTGCTGGACTTCCAACACATTATGGATTCTACGAATGCCGGCAGAACCCGTTGCGCCAATTACGGGGTGATTGATTCCACCGGATCAGGCGCTTTTTTCGAAGCCGCCGCTTATACGTATTACCGCCACGATTTGGATGATTCGACGGCCGCCCCGAACGGCTATATGGTGCGCGCCAATTTTGCCTACAGCGGCGGGACATATCATCTGGGACAGCATCGGCACGACAGAGCCCTCGCCTTGCTCGATTCGGCTTTTGCAGGCAACTTCATTACACATCGCTATATCACGCAAGTAATTCAGAGGGACTTGGTCAACGAAGTGGCCAGTCCTTATCCCCTGCCCTTCCAGGGCAGACAAAATCTATTGCCGTACGGGATCATTCGAACCCATGACGCTCTAAACCGCGATATTACGAGATCGGGGATGGTGATCCAGTGCGCATTGCCCGGCGAAAATCCGTTATTATCCACGTTGTGGGCTTTGCTCGGTGAACCAGTCGCCGTGCCGGCGCTTCCTCTCTGGGTACATGCGGAGGCCGTTCCTCCAGAATTCGACAGCCCGGGTGGTGCGCCGCTCAATCAGCGTGCGCAACAGATTCGAGATTATCTATACAGACGGGAAGTCGCAAATGACGCTTTGGATACCTGGTTGCTGACTGATGAACGAAATGAAGGCGTGCTGCCGCTTCTGATGAGCCTGGAGAATCAGGCGGAAACCCGAGCGGATTCCGCTCTTGCTGTATGGCGTGCCGGTGCATTGCCGGATCCGGCTGAAGTCGCGGCATTGCAAAACGACATAGCTGCCTATACTTACTCTGTGCTAAATGCCTGGAGCCCGCCGATGTCCCCGACCGTAACCATCACAAGGTTACCAGGCAATCAGATTCAGTTGAATTGGGAACCTGTCACTTATGACGTTTTCAACCGGCCTATAGTCGTATCCGGTTATACAATCTATTCCTCTGTCAACCAATTCTACAACCGTCTCCGCGGTGATTCTCTGATGACCGTTTCATCTCCGCCGGTGATCCTTACGCAAAACGAAGAAAACCGTCTGTATCAAGTCCGATGCCTTCCCTGATTTCATCATTCCCCCGTCTTTGAAAGCTTCCTACAGGCGGGTCAAAAAGATCACAATCGTACCATTCGATCGCTCCCCCCTTCGCACAACCTTCAAACCGCTTGACATCCCTGCTGAAATAACTTATAATCAAAGCTGTCGTCGTTAACTCTTTTCCCGCTGCGATCTTATGAAAGAGATGGCACAGAATCTCCTCTTATGGAAGCGAATTCCAAGCTTGCGAGTGAAGCTGGTTTGCTTATTGTGCGCCGTCAGCTTTCTTCCGATGTTGATGGTTTCGCGGGTCTTGATCGAATTAGGCAACCGCAGCACCAGGACACTACGAGAGCTGCAAGTAAAGGAAGGCCTGGAACAGACTTTTTTCTCGCTTCAGGCAGTTCAAGAGAGGCTCCTGCAGAACGCGAAGACGCTCGCAGCTTGGGAAGACCTGATCCGTAATGTGCGCAATTCCGACATCAATTGGATCAAGACCAATCTGGAAGGTTGGGCGCCGCAAAGCTATCAACTTGACTTTCTTTCGATCAAAGATCCGTCAGGCAGGCGCATCTATTCTTGGTTTTCGTCACCGGAAGTGGACGCAGAATATTTGAAAGATCGTTTCACCGAAGAGAAAGCGGAGGCTGGGATTCTTTCTACTCCGCAATCTCTATACATCTTGGCGAAATCGAGCATCTCCTCGGATGGAGAGAAAATAGGGGAGTTAGTCTTCGGACGGAAAATCTCACATCGCTTTCTGCTGGATATTCGGAATCGGCACGATCAGGATTTAATGGTCTATTACGGAGGAAGACTTCTCGCCACGACCGATACCAGCGGCGCTTATCTGCAAATAGACCCGTCAGAAATCTTCACGGATCTGGTGGAAAGCCATACAACCTATCTGTTTTATCTGCGCGAAAAGGATCAATATATTGGTTTTCAGACGATCCGCAATGTGGACGGCTTAGATGTCGCGGCTCTGGGCTGGACGAGTGCGAACACGCCTGCCGGCATCGTGCAGGAATCCATCAACAAGA
>CAZUTK010000033.1:0-31080 GCA_964623265.1 uncultured bacterium
ATTTCGATCCGCTGCTAACTCGGGGATGCCGATCCATCTGCAGATAGACAGGGGCAATATAATTCATCGGCGCGAGAATGTCAACCGGAAGAGGATTAGATTGTCGAACCATTCGGGTACGGAGAGATGGGCAGCAATAGACCCTTTTTGAAATCCCGACTCATCCGCCGGGCGCAGATTCTGGGGGAATTGCGGCGGATTCTGAGGGATGTCGGCTACATTGAAGTGGAGACTCCCATTCGCGTTCGTTCGCCGGGGACGGACGTCAATATCGAAGCGTTCGCCAGCGAGGATCGCTATCTGATCACTTCCCCTGAATTTCATATGAAACGAATGCTGGCGCAAGGATTCCAGCGCATTTATCAGATCTGCCATTGTTTTCGGAAGGGCGAGCGGACGGATCTGCACAATCCCGAATTCAGCATGCTGGAGTTCTACGCCGCCGGGTTGAATTTATCCGGCATGATGGCGGAGTTTGAAGAGATCATCTGGAAGCTCGCTGCTGCTGCGGGGGCGAAGGAGCTGGAGTACCAAGGGATACGGTGCGACCTGCAGCCACCCTGGGAACGGGTGAGCGTGGAGGAAGCTTTCTTGAGGTTTGCCGGCTGGTCGCCGCTGGAGGCGTTCGATGAGGATCGGTTCTACTTCGATCTGGTGGACAAAGTGGATCGTCATCTGGGCGCGGGACATCCGACCATCCTGCATCGCTATCCGGCGGAGTTAGCGATGCTCGCCGCACGCGATCCGGCGCGAACGGAGGCGGCGCTGCGGTTCGAAGTGTATTTCTGCGGAGTCGAAATCGCTAATGCCTTTGAAGAGCAGACGCAGATCGAGGAACAGCGCCGCAGATTCGAGAGGGACATCGAAAAACGCGAATCTAGGGGGCTGCCGCTTTATCCTACGGATGAGATCTTCCTGCAATCCTTGCCGGATCTGCCGCCTTGCAGCGGAATCGCCGTCGGCTTGGATCGTCTGATCATGTTGTTGACGGGGTCAAAGTCCATAGCGGATGTGATGGCGTTTCCCGATGAAGAGGTGTGAGGCGGGGATCAATAGTAGTACCAGATAGAAGAGTAGTCTTTCGGATCTTCCCCGATGGCTTGCAGGCGTTGCAGGTATTCGTAGATCGAGACGTCCGTGTAGAGGTATGTATCCGTCAGAGCCAGCTTTTTTTCCCAGGGATGGAATTCGTACACCCGGCGACCGTCCGGCAGCAGGGCGATGACGGTGTGGTCTTGTTGCCGGTTCAGGTAATTTTTCCCCAATCCCGGCACATTGAAGACGGTGTCGTCTGTCCGCCAGATGCCCGGCGTGATCCGGGCTTCTTCTTTCCGGGCTTGCAGCATCCGCGCGACGGGGATGCGGTACCAATTAGTTTCTTCTTTTCCTTTCGGGGAGAAAGTGTAGTAGGGCTCGACCCCGATCAAACCCAGAATCCGCCTCAGTGCCACCAGTTCGAAGCGCCGGCTGTTGGCGAATGTGAAGACGACCTGATTGAAGACCGCGAGACCGCGGCTGCGGAACTGCTGTACCGCGGCGGCGGCTTCGGGCGTCACTTCATACGGATGTTCGAAATGAGTGACGATGCAGACATCCCGTCGCCCCAGGACGAGATAGCCGGCGATTAAGTCCGCCAGCTCGGGCGTAATCCGCATCGGAAGCACCACCGGCGTCCTCGTGCCGATGCGGATGCGTTCGACGTGGGGAATGGCGCTCAAGCGGTCCAGGATATCCTTCAGCCGTTCATCGCTCAAAATCAGCGGATCGCCGCCGGTCACCAGAATTTCGCGCAGTGAGGAGTGCCGCGCGATGAATTCCAGCGCCTGATCCAGTTGCTGCGGCGATGCCAAAGCTCGGGGATCCAGGCAGCCTTCGATCTCCCAGTTGCGCTGGCAGTAGACGCAAATCTGGGCGCAGGTGTTATAAGGTTTCAGGATGGCGATCAGCGGGTACCGCCGCGTGATGAGATCCGCGGGCGAGGTGTCGCGTTCGAGCATAAAATCGAAGGATTTTTCATGCTTGCGGCGGCCAGCCGCCATTTTCTCGGCGTACTCGATAGGTGGGATCACTTGCCGCCGCACCGCGCGGTCGCGGCCGCCGCCCGTCTGCGGATCCATCAGATGCGCATAATACGGCGTAATGCCGAAGGGGACGCGGTTTTGAAAGCTGATTTCGATCGCCCGCCGCTCCTCCCGATTCAATTCCACCAGCTTCTCCAGTTCCTCCGCTTTGCGGATCACGTGGCGGATCTGCCAGCGCCAATCGTCCCAGTCTTTTCGATCAGCATGGAGCTGTTCAAGGATGTGTTCTCGATTTTTGCGACGCAGTCGTATGATTTTTCGATCCATTCCCGTCGCGTAGCGATTCACGTTTTTCAGGATTCGCTTCGCCATTTGATCCAGATCGTGGCTGCGTTCCAGCGCCGCTTCGCGGCCTTCCATGCGGCGGTATTTCGGGGGACGCTGCCCGCGGTACAATCCCGAACGCGAACGGCAGCCCGCCAAAAGCCGTTCCAGCTCCATCAAGAAATCCGGCTTCACCTGGTTCAAAGCGTCATCAACCGATTGCGGCGAAGCGAGTCTGCGGAGCAAGTTGACGAAATTGAAGCCGGTCAGATGCTGGGAGCGTTCCGAAATCAGGTTTTTCATCATCTGAATGGCTTCCAGAGTGGTATCCCATTCGAGCGGATGGATGGGTTCAGGTTGGGTTTCCTGGCGGTGTTCGAGTCGGGCGAGGTGGGAATATAGCCGGCTGCGAGCCTCTTCATCGCTTCGGGATCTCCGCAACAGGCCGGCGATGACCGGATTATAATGCCAGATCAGATCCAGTACTGCCAATGGATCGGCTGCTAGAGTAAGGGAAAGCTGATTCTCGATTTGAGACGACGGCATATTCGCGATGTGTGAAAAACATTGCGGCGGGCAAAGGCGGAAAAATTTCAGCCACCTATATAATTTTACGTTTGTGGATCGAAATGGATCCGAAGTTTAGAAAATGTGCGGCGCAGGCGGATTTGAAGCGGAAGGTAGGATCACCGCCGGATGGGCGGCTGATTCAATTCGGATTGCGAGGTAAGATGAAATCTGGATGTTCAGGAGAGGATCTACGCTGTGAAATTCCGGTTCGGCTTTTCCGGCTGATTTCTCCAGAACAGCGCCCGCAGCCTCTCCGGATCGTCCCGTCGCAAGAATTCCATCATTTCCACCTCGATGTCTTTGACGGAGAGCTGCGCGACGAGATCCGTCTTTCTTTCGTCGTCATCCAGATCGGGATCCGGATCCGCCTGAGCGGATATATGGGTTCGGAACGAGATTCTGCCGCCGCCGCGCCCGACTTCGATGACGAGGTTCGGCATTACGGGATGATCCGTCAGGCGCAGCCTGACGGCGTCCTCACGAACTTCGACGAGGCGAAAAGGCAAAAGGTAATTGTCGGCGGCGATGCAGAAGCGGCTGAGAAGAGCGGCGGCGTTGCGGTTCAGGAGGTGAAGGGCTTCTTCTTCGCGTTGGCGCTGGAACCCGTTTTGATGGGCATCGTTGCGAAAGGCATCCGCCGCATCCGGGGCAGTGGTTTGATCGCAGAGGGCATAAATCTCATAGTAGAGGTCGGCATTGATCGGGCTGGGGACGGTCGTCGTCGGCGGATTCAGCGTGATGCCGCGAAGGTAGTAGCTGAGCAGGGCGAAGGCATCCGTTCCGGCGCGGATACCCCGCGTCCAGAGGATCGCCAGCACCCAGGCATCGGAAGGATCCACACCGGGGAAATGGCTGAATTTACGGCAGCGTTCGAGACGTTCCTGAAATTCGATGATGTCCAGTGAATCCGGCTGGTTGCCCAGCGATTTCAGCAGGCGGGCGATCTGATCCGGAGTTTCGATTTGGGGCGGCGGAGCCGGCGGACGGGGTTCATCCTGGATGCGCAGGTACACGCGATCGTCCTGCACTTCCACCTGCGCCGTCAGGCGCTGTCCTTCTTCCAGTTCCAGATCCGAGGAAGCGTCGAAGAGAATGCCTTCCGCCGCGACGCGGAAACGTCCCTGGCTGATCCGTTTGACGACTCTTCCGCGCACGGTCTGTCCGGGCAGCAGCGCCTTCGGTTCGGCGTCGAATTTCTCGATCCTTTGCGTGCCGCGGATTTTCATTTTGCAGCGGGCGCTTTCGACTTCTCTTCGCGCATCAAGTTGAGGATCAAGCGGACCTCGTCTTGTCCCATATTCAATTTTTCGGCGATCGCGGGGATGCTCATGCCTGCGTCGTAAAGACTCTGCACTTCGCGGGCGGTTTCTTCGGCTTTTCGCGTCTGTTCGGCGATTTCCTTATCCTCTTGAGATGGGGGTGCCGGTTCAGCCGGCGGGCGTTCTTTAGGGGCGGATTCCGGTTCGTCTTCGTTTTCCAGCAGTGCGGCGATCGTGCGGTTCAATTCCCGTTGTTTATAGTAGAGCAAAGCGACGGCGCAGATCAGCATCACAACGACGAACAGCAGGAAGTAGAGGAGAAAGCCGGGACTTTTTTCCTCTGGTTTCTGGGAGGGCTTCCCGAGGGCAGTGTCGGTGGGGGGGGCAGAGATCTCATCTGCGGCGGGCGACATCCGCTGATTCTTTCTGGACGCAGCGAAAAACTCTTCCCATTGTTCGATCTCATCGGTCGAGCGCCCCAGTTGACGGTAGATGGAAGCCAGTTCCGTCAATGCCTGCCGGGTATAGACGGAATCCGTCTTCGCCGCCTGGAGGTGGCTGATCGCCTCGTCGTATTGACCCCCTTTGCGCGCCAGCAGCCCCAGCAGATAGTGCGCTTCCGAGAGTTTGGGATTTACCCGCAGCGCTCGGCGGAAGGCGTCGTACGCCTCTTTTTCGCGCTTGGCAGCCAGCAATTGCTTGCCGTTTTCCAGATCGTTTCCGCTGCTCGGCGCGACAGTCGCTTTCGCTTCGGCGGCGGGTGGAATCGGTTTCGATTCCTTAGCCTGACTGTTTTTCGGAGGAGTAGACGAGGGCTTTTCGCGGTCAGTAGTGGTTGCGGGTACGGTTCCGGTGCCGGTTGCTGGTGCAGGTGCGATATCGAGGATCAGGCTGAAGGGTTTCTCCGTCGTTCTCGCGACGATCTTGACGGCTCGATGAAACTTGAGATCCAGAAATACGAGGTTGGATTCCGCTTCGGCGGCGGCGGATTTCAACAGCGCGTCTCTCATTGAGCGGATTTGCGATAGGACGCCGGGAGAGACGCGGCAGTCGGCGATGGTGATTTCCGCGCCGGATCCATTCCCCGTCTGACGGATGTGGTATGCCAGCTTCTCGTCGAAGCGCAGAACGATGATCGAAAACTGTTCGGCGGGGTGGTGGGAGGATTGCACGCCGGTCAGCTCGCCCCCGATTGCGGTGCCGATTAAAATCGCCGGGAAGATGCATAATAGAAATGAACTGCGCACGGCTGGTTCCTCTTACTGATCCTTATCATCCTCTCTGCTGCCGATGTCCACCATTTTCGTGGAGCCCAGATAGGAGACCGTCTTGAGTTCTTCGATTTTTTCCAATTTCTTGATGACGTTCTGGATGCGAAAACAGTTGTCCTGGATGACCTTCAATCGGGAGCTGATTTTCGGATCGCCGATCTGCTGGATCTCTTTTTCCATTAGGAAGAGGTTGCCCAGCACCGCCGTCAGCGGGTTGTTGATCTCATGATTCAAGGTGATGACGGTCTGAGTATAAGCGGCGAGGCGTTCCGACTCGAGGAGTTTTTTCTGCAGATGATAGACTTCGGTGACATCGCGCATAATCCCCAGAGCGCCGATGCGCTGCCCCTTTTCATTCTTCAAAGCCACCAGGTTGACGGTGTATTTGCGCTGGAGCCCGAGCCGAGTCTTCAATTCATAGTCGAAGATCTGCGTGATGCCCCGCGTCAAAGTGCTCTTGATGCGATTGCGGATTTCCGGTTGTTTGAAGAACGCTGCATAGGATTGCTTCGCCAGTTCGTTTTTATCGCCGATTTCTTCGAAACGCGGATTGATGTAGTTGAAGTGCCCCTGTTCATCCAGGGAGAAGATGATGTCGCCGGCGTTTTCGAGGAGGCGGAAGAGGAAATCCTTGGTGTTGGAGATGACGCGGGCGCTGAGGGCGTTCTGGATGGCGACTGCAGCATGCGATACTGCGAAGTAGAGGATGCGCAGGTTCTGGGTGGTGAATTCATCCGAGCTGCGGGTGGTCGTCAAGAGGGCGACGCCCAGGGGATGATCACCGGCGATCAGGGGTGCCAGGATCAGGTTGGCTGCCGGCGGGGCTGTGCTTGCGCCGAAACTCTCCATCCAGGGCAGGACCAGGGGTCTGCGCTGCGAAACGACCCATTCGAGGATTCCCTCTTCATATTGATCCGTTGCGGCTTTTTGAATGAGGGGCGAAACCGGACCGATCGGTTCGAGGCCGCTGTCGTCGTTGACGAAGAGAAATATCCCCATCTCCTCAAAGTCCAAGATTTTCCGCAGGATCGGAAAGAGAGTTTCCACTACCAGCCGGGGATCCTTCTGGGTGCGCAGGATATTGCTGAGTTCTTGAATGCTCAGGAATTCATTCAACGAATGCTGCAGGCGATCGCGGGAAGTGCGCAGCTCTGCGATGCGGGATTCGAGTTCGGCGATGTGCGCCTGAAGGTTCGCTATTCGTTCTTCGAAAGTTTTCAGGAGAGCGGAGGCATTTTGTTCAGGAGTCGCTTGCTGCTGAGAAGGGGGCGGTGTTCTCACGCGGCGGTTTTCCTCCTCTCGGTGATCGCCCGCCTTTTTTTGCGCGGAGTGCGCTTCACCGCGCTTCGGGTTGTCGTCAAAAGACGATCTGTCTCGCTCGCTCTTCATAAATAATTCGGAAATTCGTCATCCTCCCAATCCGCGCGCCGTTCGGATGCTGTCCACGATGTCGGCGGAACGGTGGATCTCGCGGCTCAGCCGATCCAGGTAAGATGAGAAATCGGGCGTGTCATACGCGTCTTTCTTCAGCCGCAGAATGGAGATCATCTCCGCCGTGACTTCCGCCTCCACGCCGGGGAGAGTGTGTTCCGGGTGAGCTCGGTGCACTAAGATATCGGTGAAAGCGACGGCGAGAGCCAGTTTTTCCGGCGGCGGAAGTTTTGCGCCCGGCACGGCTTCGCAGATGGACGCGGGAGACCGCGATCCACGAGTTTCCTGCCGCGCAGGTGAGGCAGAATCAGAATACTTCTGCATAGGTGCCGTGCCTCCGTGATGATCGCGCACCGCTTCCACCAGCCAATTCGGGAGATTCCAGCAATCCAGCAGCCAGGCTCCGGCGATCGGGTGTGTCACCTGGAAATTCTCTTCTTCTGCGACGAGCAGAGGGACGTTTTCCATTTGAACGCGGTGTAGGACATCTTTGTACTCTTCTGGGAAATAACGGCCGAGAAACATTTTGCCGATGTCGTGGATCAAACCGGCGATGAAGCCTTCCCCCGGATTGGCGCCGCCGGACAGTTTATAGATCATACGACAGCCGACCGCCGAAGTTAGAGAATGCTGCCAGAAGGATTCGATATCGAAGGGGAGGTCGTCGTCCACATTAAAGAAGCAGTCCGTGATGATGACCGAAAGGCAGAGGTCGCGCACGGCTTCGAAGCCGAGCACGGCGATCGCCAGATTGACCGTGCCGATGCGCCGGGGGAAGCCGTAGAAGGCGGAATTGGCGAGACGCAGGAGACGGGAAGCCAGCGCGGGGTCTGCGGAGATCAGGTTCGCCAGACTGGAAGCCGATGTTTCCGGGTTATCCACCGCGTCCAGCAGCTGTGTGGCGATGGCGGGCAGAGCCGGCAAGGCGTCCACGCGGGAAGCCAGCCTCTGAATCGGTTCCGAATCGGCGAAGCTAACGATCGGTTCAGCCGGTACTGCATCGGCGGTCGTCACTTCGGGATAGTGTGTGTGCGCCATAACGACATCAGATTCGAATTCTATTGGATCAGATATTTTTTTCAATCATCTGTTTCCGGTTTTTTTTCGATTTAAGCGGCGACTTCCTGCAGCACGCGGGCTTTCAGCGAGCGAATGGCGGCGGAATGGATCTGGCAGACGCGGGATTCTGATAGATCGAGGACTGAACCGATCTCTTTCAGGGTCAGCTCTTCGTAGTAGTACAAGACCATCACCCGTCGCATCTGTTCGGGCAGTTCTTGCAGCCATTCGAAAATCTGCCGGCGCAGCTCTTCTCTCTCGATTTTCGCCAGTGGTTCTTCGACGTCGTCGTCCGGGATGACGTCGTGGTAGCTGCTTTCTCCGTCGGTTCCGGCGGGTTCGCCGTCGAGGGAGACGATTTGCAACGAACCGACTTCCTCGAGCATTTCCCGGTATTCATCGAGGGAGAGGCCCATTTCGGCGGCGACTTCTTCGTCATTCGGGATCCCGCCGGTGCGGGATTCACAGGACGCGAAGGCGCGTTCCAGAGCCCTGTTCTTGCTGCGCAGAGACCGCGGCAGCCAGTCGAACTCGCGCAAGCCGTCCAGCATGGCTCCTCGAATTCGATTGGCGGCGTAGCTTTCGAAACGGATGCCGCGATTCGGATCGAAACCCTCCACAGATTGGATCAGCCCCTTCACGCCCGCGGCTTCCAGATCCGCAAGCTGGACGGAATTCGGCAGCGTCTGCTTCAATCGCCCGGCAGCCCACTTGACCAGAGGCAGATAGACCAGCACGAGCTTTTCACGCAGAGCCAGGTCTCTGGATTTGCAGTAGTCCCGCCAAAGTCTCTGTTGTTCTTCCATCGTGCGAAAGGATCAGAATCGTCTGAAACGCATCTCAGTCGGCATCTATGAAACAAGACAGCAGGGGTTCAAACCTCCGCCGTCTCTTTTTCCGGCTTGCGAGCGGGGGCTTTTTCGTGCTGATCCGTCTTTTGTCCGGAGTCCTTTTTCTCTTTTTTCGCATCCGCAGCAGCAGTCTGTTTCTGCGTCTGTTTTTTCGCTTCTTCCTCAGCTTCCTTCTGGATTCTTTCGAGAAGCTCGCGCCGCGCGCGTTCTTCGGATGCCGCCAGGTAGTGGCTCAGGATGACGCGATAGCCTAAAACCAGCAGAGACATACCGAGATACACCAGAACCGAACGGAACAGCGCCGAGCTCAGCTCCACCTCCAACCAGAGGGAAACCGCCAGCGTCGTCAGCGCCGCCAGAGCGGCGAAGGAAGGTCCTTTGCGCGTTTTTTCAGTCATATCAACTCTCCAGCAATCCGCTGGGGGCGGATTTGAATAGATTGCTGAACAGAGATCCGCCGGCGGCGGATCTGGTCACGGGCAGCTTCAGGAGTTTTCTGGCGATCATCATCAGATTCAAGGCAGCCTGGCAGCGGGGGAAAGCCGTCATAAACGGAGTTTGCGCCGCCACGGCGCGGGCGATGTGCGCATCCATCGGCAGAAAGCCGAGCGGTTCGATCGTCACCGTCAGATAATTTTCCACGACCAGGCGGATGTTGCGCGCCACCTCTTCGGCTTCCTGGCGGGAACGCACCATATTCACCAGGAGGTAGAGCTTCACGGCGGGATTGCGGGAGGAGATCATCTTGATCGCCGCGTAGGCGTCGGTGATCGCCGTGGGTTCCGGTGTGGTGATGATGATCGCTTCGTCCGATCCGCTGGCGTATTCCAGCACTCCGTCGGAAATGCCCGCTCCGGTGTCCAGGATGATCACGTCGTGGCGTTTTTCCAGATCCGCCAAGCCGTTGAAGAGGCGTTCCCGAACCACCTTTTCCAGCCCCATGATTTCGATGCTGCCCGATCCCGCCGGCAGTATCCGGAGTCCTTCCGGTCCGTCTAGGAGAATGTCGGGGATGAAGGCATCCCGCAGCACGGCGTCCAGCAGGGTCTTTTTGGGATGAATCCCCAACAGGATATCAATGTTCGCCAGGTTGACGTCCGCATCCACGAGGAGAGCGCTTTTGCGCAATTTTCCGAAGCAGATGCCCAGGTTCAGGCTGACGTTGGATTTTCCCACGCCGCCTTTGCCGGATGTAACCGCGATGCGACGGGCGCCGCGGTCGGGGGATTTCAAATTGAATCGGTTGGTTTCCTGCGCTCGGCGGCGCAGTTTGGATGCTTGGTCGTGTATCATTAGTCCGCGCTTCCGCTTCCGGGTTTCGACTCCCGCCAGAATGAGTTGATGTTCGACAGAAATTCGCTTTTGAAGAAGGATCTCTCGCTCACCAAGCGCGCCAGTCCGCCCCGGGCATACGAAGGGGAAACGATGTCGTCCGGGACGTTTTGCCCGAACGTCAGGAGCGAAATCGGCAGTTTGTGGTAATAGCAGACGTTCAGGATCATGCCGAAGCTGGTCGTTTCGTCCAATTTTGTGAACAGTAGGCGCGTCGGGTGGATGCGCTGGAACTTGTGGATCACATCCATCTGGTCGTCCAAGCGGGTGCAGATGGATAAGGTCAGGTGGATCTCGTCCGGTTTGGCATATTCCATAAAAGCCGTCAGATCGTTCAATTGACTCTGGTCGTTCTGACTCCTGCCGGCGGTATCAATCAAAATGACGTCTCGATCCTTGAAGTGGTCTAGAGCTCGGCGCATATCTGCGGGTCTGTAAACGGCTTCCATAGGGATATTGGCGATGGCGGCGAAGGTCTTCAATTGCTCGACCGCCGCGATGCGGTAGGTGTCCGCCGAGATCAACGCTACTCTTTTTTTGCCGAAGATTTCCGGGTGGGTCGCCATTTTCGCCAGGGTGGTCGTTTTGCCTACGCCGGTCGGTCCCACCAGGGCGATGATGCGGGGATAGCCGCAGCGGAATCCGCCGTCGTTGGATTTTGCGATAAGTTCCTTCGGCAACTTTGATCCATTGGTTCCGTTGGAGGTGCCGGTCCACTTCACGTATTCGGTGATTCGATCGTGAAGGCGGCGGCGCAAGGCATTTCGATCTTCGAACTCATCCCCTTTTGTTTCCAGCAGGATGCCCTGCGTCAGCTCCGCGGCGATGCGCTCTTCGACACCGTTTTCCAGCAGACTGCGGTGCAGCTCTTCCAATTGCAGGGGCAGGGCGGGGAGCTGATTGTACTTCAGATGATCCGTAATTTGCTTTACGGTCTCTTTTAATCCGCGGATGTCTTCCGAGATCAATGCGAATTCCGCGGCGGCGGGCTTTTCCCGGAAAGCGGATTTGTTTTCATTTTTTTCAAGGGGGGGTGGTTCGGGCGGCAGCTGTATCGCCTTGCTCTTAGGAGCTTTACCTGTTTTTTGCAGGCGATGATATCCGCCCAGCTCGGCATCCGGCGTCGCCGCCACTACTTCGATCGCTTCTCCCGCCAGGAAGCTGAACGGACCCCCGCGCGGCACTTTTCGTGAGTCGAGAATCACGGCATCCTCCCCCAACTCTCGTTTCACTTTCAGGATGCATTCGCTCATCGTCGCGCCGACGTATTTCTTAATCTTCATATGCTCTTCTTCGCAGCTACAACCCTTTTGTTTTCAGCGAGCCGCCTCCAGGATTTTTTCGTGCAGGGAAAAATATCGAGCCAAAGCCACTTTTCCTCGCGATGATGTCGTCACCGAATGCAGTCATCGTCAATTTTGATCCAGCGTCACCATCCCCACGGATTCCACTTCCGCGTTCACCAGCAATTCGCCGTAAGATACTACATTCAACTGCGGCAAGATGGGTTCCACCAGATGGCGCAGCGCCGAACGCACCGTGGGCGAGCAGACCACCAGGGGGATCCGCCCGTTCGCCTGCATTTCGGAGACGCCTTTCTGCAGTTGTTGATAGAGTTTATTCAAGACTCCGGGAGCCAGGTTGAGCATTCCGCTTCGGGAACCCTGCGTCCGGTTCACCTCTTCTGTGATCATTCTCTCCAGACTCGGATCAAGCGTCAAGGCATAGATTTTACCTTCGTCGTCCTGATATTTGTGAGTGATCGTCGCCGCCAGGCTGTAGCGCACGTATTCCGTCAGCAGGTCGGGGTCTTTGGTCAGGTTGGAATAGTCCGCCAGTGTTTCGAGGATGGTTCCGAGGTCGCGGACCGGGATCCCTTCCCGCAGCAGCTTCTGGAGGACTTTGTGGACGCCGCCGTAGGTCAGACCGTTCGGGATCAGCTCTTCCACCAGAGTCGCGTTTCCCTTCTTGAAGTTTTCGATCAGCGCCTTGGTGTCTTCGCGCGACAGAATTTTATGGGCGTTTCCCTTCAAAGTTTCCACGAGGTGAGTCGCCAGCACCGCCGCCGGTTCGACGACGGTATAGCCCAGCTCTTCGGCTCGGGCGCGGTCTTCCGCCGGCACCCAGACCGCCGGCAAGCCGTAGGTCGGTTCCCGGGTCGCCACCCAGCCGCGCGGCAGAGGCAATGCCGCCGGTTTCCCCTGGCGATCCGTCGGCTTGCGCACGCCGCCCGCATCCAGGGCGAGGACGCAGCCCATCTGCAATTCGCCGGAAGCGGCTTCGTTTCCGCGGATCTTGATGCGGTATTCCTGCGGTTTCAGTTGGATGTTGTCGCGGATTCGGATGGGGGGGATGATGATCCCCAGCGAGAGCGCCTGTTGTTTGCGGATCAAGCGGATGCGGTTCAAGAGATCGCCGTCGTGCTCGTTATCCACCAGCGGGATCAAACCGTAGCCGATCTCCAGTTCCAGCGTGTCCACGGTCAGGTAGTCTTCCAACCGCTCGCCCTCTTTTTTGCTCTTCGCGCCGCTCGGAGAAGCCTCCTGAACCCCTTTCCGGCGGCGGCTCTCTTTCTTTCCGCCGCGGGTGGACACCTGCCAGCCGAGATACCCGCTGACGCCGGCCAGAGCGAGGAACGGCGCGGTAGGCAAGCCGGGCATCAAGCCGAAGAAGCCCAGCACCCCCGACGCGAGATACAGCGCGCGCGGCTCCTGCATAAGTTGCCAAGTAACTTCCACGCCCAGATTTTCTTCGGACGCCGCTCGTGAGACCAGAATTCCCGCCGAAGTGGAGACGATCAGCGCGGGGATCTGCGCGACCAGTCCGTCCCCTACGGTCAGGATCGTGTATGTTGAAAGCGCCTCTTCCGGCTTCATTCCCAGTTGCAGCACGCCGATGATCAATCCGCCCACGATGTTGATGGCGGTAATCAACAAGCCCGCCAGCGCATCGCCTCTGACGAATTTAGATGCGCCGTCCATAGCGCCGTAAAAATCCGCCTCCCTGGCGATCTTCTCGCGGCGGTATTTCGCCTCTTCTTCGTCAATCAAGCCGTTGTTCAGGTCGGCGTCGATCGCCATCTGTTTGCCCGGCATCGCATCCAAAGTGAACCTCGCCGCGACTTCCGCGATTCTGCCGGATCCTTTGGTGATCACCACGAAGTTGATCAGGACGAGGATCAGAAAGATGACGACTCCCACGACATAGTTGCCGCTGACTACGAAGCTGCCGAAGGCTTGGATCACGCTCCCCGCGTACGCCTGCCCGAGGATCAGGCGCGTGGAAGCCACGTTCAGCGCCAGGCGGAACAGTGTGACTACCAGCAGCAAGCCCGGGAAGACCGAAAAAGCCAGCGGTTCCTCCGTGTACATCGCCACCATCAGGATGACCACCGCCAGAGCGATGTCCAGCGCCAGGAGCAGATCCAGCAGGAACGTGGGGATCGGGATCACCATCAGGACGAGGATGCCGATCACGCCGATTCCCACCACCAGATCCGCTCGGCGCGTGATGCGGTTCAGAAACGACGCGGAACCTGCAGGAACTCCCGAAACGGGGGTTGCCCGCCGCGATGAATGACCGGAAATCTGCTTCGTCTGCTTCATATTCATTGTCTGCTTCGCGGTGGTCCGAACCGCGCGGCGAATGACTGCACTGAATCGAGGCGCATATCGCCGCCGACCGCCGCGGAGGGATCACTTCGATATGATGCAAGGATCGTGCCCTTAATGATGAACCGCTCAGCCTGTTTTAAGCGCCGATTGCTTCGGTGCAGCGGTTCATTCGTGCGGGGAAAGGGCGATCACGCCACCTTCTCCCCCCGCAGGCGATAGACATAGGCGAGAATTTCCGCGACAGCCTGGTAGAAATTGCCCGGAATCTCCTGTCCCACATCCACGCTCTTGTAAAGCGCTTGAGCCAGCGGTTTATTTTCCACGATGGGGATTTGATATTCGAGGGCGATATTTCGAATGCGCTGCGCCAGCAGCCGCTTCCCTTTCGCCAGCACGGTCGGAGCCGCCATCGTCTGCGCGTCATACTGCAGGGCGACGGCGATCTCCGTGGGGTTGGTGATGATGACGTCCGCTTTGTGGACGTTTTTCATCATTCTGCGCAGCGCTGTTTTCAATTGGATGGAGCGGATTTTCGATTTGACGTGAGGGTCGCCTTCCGCTTGCTTGTGTTCCTCTTTCACCTCCTGTTTCGTCATTTTCATTTGCTGGAGATGCTCCCAGCGCTGGTAGATGAAATCAACGATTGCCAGCAGAATGAGAATGATAACAGTACGATAACCGAGCTTCGCGGCGCCTGCGCAGAGCCAGTGGAAGATATCCCAGACGGTTTGATCCATCAGGGGGATCATTTGGTCTGACAGTCCGGCGATGGTCACGTAGCCCACCCAGCCGACGATGGCGATTTTCAGAATTCCTTTGATGAGTTCGGCGAGGGATCGCTTGGAGGCAAGACGCTTGATGCCCTGCAACGGATTCAGGTTGGAGAGCTTGGGCTTCAGGGTTTCGGCGGTCATGATCCAACCCGACTGCAATAGGTTGCTGACGACGCCGATGATCAGGATGGGTATGAAAATCGGCGCCAGGATCGCCGCCATCAGTTGAGCACCGCTCCAGAAGTACCCCTGCAGGGTTTCGGGCGTCAGCTGGATCTGGCTGGACTGCCGGAAGAGGAAGCGATCCGCGGCGATCATTCGGGAGAGCATCGTCCCGCCCCAGACGGTCAGGACGACCCAGCCGGTCAGCAAGATGAGGGCGGAGTTCACATCCTGCGACTTGGCGACCTGACCTTTCTTGTGCGACTCCTTGCGGCGCTTGGCGGTCGGTTGTTCTGTTTTCTCCTGAAAGGTTTCCTTCGATTCCGCCATTGTTAAGAACCGGCTGCGTAATTAAAGAGCCTATCGCCCCAACAAAGCGATGAACTGAGCCCACTGGATTTCGAAAGTCTGCCAGATCTTCTGAAGGACGTAGCTGAGCATCGGAAAAGCAAGCGCCAGTCCGATGAGCCCCACTCCGATTTTCAGCGGGAAGCCGACGATGAAGATATTCATCTGCGGTACGGTGCGGGCGACGATGCCCAGAGCCACTTCGGAGAGGAAAAGAGCTGCCATCACGGGAGCGGCGATTTTCACGGCTGCTGCGAATAGGTCGCCGGAAAGACGGATCGTGAGTTCGGCGAGTCCGGAGGGAAAGTGCGCTCCCCCCAGCGGAATAGAATGGAAAGTCTGAGCCAGCCCGTTGATCAAGAAATGGTGTCCGTTGAAGGTGAGGAAGATCAGAATGGCAAACAGGTATTGCAGTTGCGCGATGATGGAGACCTGCTCCTCGGTCTGCGGATCAATGACGCTGACGATGCCGAACCCCATCTGCAGACCGAGGTACTGGCCGGCGAGTTCTACGCCGTAAAAGATGAAACCGGTCACCAAACCGATCAGCAGTCCTGCGGCGATTTCCGGCGATGCAATGGCGGCGAAGGCGAAGACGCCGACAGGCTGATGATTCAGGACGGCGGGATATGGGATGCCGGGCAGAAGGAGATAGGCGAGGAAAGCCGATAAGCCGACTTTCACCGTCAGCGGGACTCCGCGATAACCGAAGAACGGCATTACGGCCAACGCGGTGACGATTCGAGTGAAGACGAGCGCGAGGAGGAGAAACTGTTCCAGCAAAGGCTCGAGATTCATGCCGGGGACTCAGCGCAAGCGAGGAGAGGATCCGCTTTTGTAAAGGGCGGGGGTGTCGCTTCCTGAAAGATGATGATTCCCCCGCGGATGGTGTCATCAAGATTCAGACGAATGAGATTGATTTCAAATGGTTGTTGATCCACCGTGAGAGCCCAATGTTGCGAGTCCGCTTCGGCATCCAGCAAGTTGATGCAGGAAGCGGCGAGATCGGCGGGAAGGACTTCGGCGAGTTTTCGTCCGATTCCGGGTTTGAAGTAGACCCGCGCCTGCTGGTTCATAATCACCACTTCCCCTTCGTCGTCGTAGCCGATGACGCCGATGGGGATATGTTCGAGAATTTCTTGGGATACCGAGAGAACTTTATTGCGGTATTGAATCTCCTGGGTGCGCTCTTCGACTTTCCGTTCCAGCTCGCGGTTAAACTCTTCCAGCTGGCGGTTCTTCTCTTTCAGCTCTTTTTCGAGGCTGAGGTTTTGCAGCATAAGGGCTCGCTGTTCCAGCGCCAGCCGGACGGTGGTACGCAGGTCTTCGTCGTTCCAGGGTTTGAAGATGAATTTGTAGATGTTGCCTTCGTTGATCGCTTGGGTCAAGGCGTGGATGTCGGCGAATCCCGACAGGATGATGCGGATGGCGTCGGGCTGCACCAGACGGGCGTTGCAGAAGAAATCAATGCCGGTCATACCGGGCATGCGGTAATCCGCGATGATGAGATCCACCGTCTGGGCTTTGAGGATGTCGAGACCTTCCGCCGCGGAAGACGCCGTATGCAGCTCGTAGTCTTTGTCGAAGAACAAACGGGTCAGAGCGCGCAGGATGTTCGGTTCGTCATCAACCAGCAGGATGTGCGGGGGGTTCATACAGGCTCCAGCATGCTTTCTTCCATTTGTCGTTCTGCATCATATTTGGAATCAGGTGCTTCGTTCTGGGCGAGCGGTCCTGCGACCGGCAATCGCACTCGGAAGAGAGTGCCGACCCCTACTTCGCTTTCCACTTCGATTTTGCCGCCGTGTTTTTCGACGATATTGTAGCTAAGCGAGAGCCCCAGACCGGTGCCTTTGCCGACCTCTTTGGTCGTGAAGAACGGTTCGAAGATTTTGCTCAGGTTTTCCGGTGGAATGCCGCAGCCGTTGTCGGAAATTTCCACGATGACGTCGCCGTTTTCGTGCCGGCTGCGCACGGTGATCCGCCCTTTTTCCACGATGGCTTGCGCAGCGTTCACGAGCAGATTCATCAGGACTTGATTGATCTGCTGCGGGTAGCATTTAATCAAGGGGAGATTCTGGAGATCCTGAATGACTTCCGCCTTATATTTCAGTTCATTCCAGACGATGTTCAGGGTGGACTTGATCCCTTTGTTCAGGTCGTAGTCGCTCAAGTTGCCCCGATCCTGATGGGAGAAGTCTTTCAGGTCGCGCACGATGGATTTAACCCGTTCCGTGCCTTCGATGGATTCTTCGATGACGGATCCGATGTCTTCGAGGATGAAGTCAATCTTCTTGAATTTTTTTAGTTTGCGGATTTCATCCAGCGAGGAAACATCGCCGCTGTCGAGGATTCGGGTGGTTTCCTTGCAAAACTCGTGGATATTGGCGGTGTATTTTTTCAGTGTCGTGAGGTTGGAATTGATGAACCCGATGGGGTTGTTGATTTCATGGGCGACGCCGGCGGCCAACTGTCCGATGGTCGCCATTTTTTCAGATTGCAGGAGCTGCACCTGGGCTTCCTGCAGCTGCTTCAAGGCGGCTTCCAGTTCCTGATTGCGTTCTTGGATTTCTCGGGTGCGGGATTCCACGATGCATTCCAGATTCTGAGCGTAGTCCTTGAGTTTCGCCTGCATCGCCAGTTTTTCGGTGATGTCCCTGCCGATCCAGATGTACCCAGTGACGGCGCCGGATTCGTCCTGGATGGGGGTCACCGTCAGGGAAATCGTGATTTCCCGACCGTCGCGGGTCAGGAGGGTGTGTTCTTGATCCATACCGCCGATCCGGATCAGTTCTGCGACGTTGCTGTGAATTCCTTCCGGTTTATCTTTGGCGAAGAAGAGCAGCGCTTTTTTCCCCTGCACTTCTTCGCGCTTGTAACCGAAGAGACGTTCCGCGCCGCTGTTGAACAGGGTGATCTTTTCGTCTGCGTCGCTGGCGATGATGAAATATTCCGTGGAGCCTTCGAGCACGGAGTGCAGGAATTTCTGAGTCTTGATGAGTTCGGCGGAGCGTTCTTCCACCAGGCGTTCCAGGTCCATCTGATAGGCGATATTCTCCAGGGTCAGCTTCTTCTTCTCGATGGCTTTGGCGACGCCGATGAAGAGTTCGTCAATATTGGTCGGCTTTTTCAGATAATCGTAGGCGCCTTTTTTCAGCGCTTCGACGGCTTTTTCGTTGGCGCCGAAGCCCGTCAAGACCAGGACTTCGCAGGTGGGGTCTATCTCCTTGCATTTTTCCAGCAGTTCGAGGCCGGATAGGCTGGGGAGGATCAAGTCCGTCAAGAGGACGTCGAATCCGCCTTCTTCCTGGAAGATTTTCAACGCTTCCAGACCGTCCGTGGTGGAACGGGTGTCATACCCCTTGAAATTCAGAGCCTGTTCGATGATCTGAACAATCGTGGGATCGTCGTCCACGATGAGGATGCGTCGCTTCAATTCACCCGCGACGGGGATAGGCTGAGGTTGTGCTGATGAATTTTCGGGATCCGGCAACATGGAAAAGCTCAAGCCCTTTCTCTTTCAGTGAGGGCGAAAACCCTCAGAGATCAATGGATTGTGGCGATCAGATCGAATAATCCGGTCGTGTAGCTAAGCAAGAGATTCATAATCCAAGGGAGAGTAAAAATCAACACCAACACGACGACGAGGATTTTCGGAATGAACGTCAGCGTCATTTCATGTATTTGCGTTACGGATTGGAAGAGGGAAACGAGGATGCCGACCGCCAAGCCGGCGATCAACATTGGCGCCGCCACCAGCAGGGTCGTCCAGACGGCGTTTTTGCAGATTTCAATGGCGAATTGTTGGGTCATTTCAGTTCGCTCCCGCGAGCAGCAGCTGGATGCGGCTTGCATTCAGGCATTTGACATTCGGTTTTCAAGGGACTGCAACGAAACCATCTACGATGGATTGGATCATTAAATACCAGCCGTCCACCAGGACGAAGAGCAACAGTTTGAACGGCAGCGAGATCATCACCGGGGGCAGCATCAGCATACCCATGGACATCAAGACGGAGGCGACGACCATATCTATGATCAAGAACGGCAGATAGATCAGGAAACCGATCTGGAATCCGATGCGCAGTTCGCTGATGATGAAGCCGGGGATCACGACCCGCAGGGGGAGATCCATCGGGCTCTGCGGTTTTTCCATCTTCGCCATCCCCACGAAGAGCGCGAGGTCTTTTTCCCGCGTCTGCGCCAGCATAAATTGTTTCAACGCCGTGCCGGCGCTGTCCAGAGCCGCTTCCGTCGTGATCTGCTGTTCCTGCAGAGGCTGCCAGGCGTTCTGATAGATCTTATCAATCGTGGGGCTCATAATGAAGAAGGTGAGGAACAGCGCTAGTCCGATGACGACTTGATTGGGCGGAACCTGCTGCGTTCCCATCGCCTGGCGCAGGAAGTGCAGGACGAGGATGATGCGGGTGAAGGAAGTCATCATCACCAGGATGGAGGGCGCCAGCGCCAGCACCGTCATCAACAGGAGGATCTGCAGGGTGACGGCGATATCGCTGGGGGAGGCGGCTTTGTCTAAGCCGATGGTGATCTTGGGGATCACGGTTTGAGCTTCGGCGGGAAGCGACGTAATCCAGATTAACAGCGCGGGAATCAGCGGCGCGAACAGGCGCCGCGTTCGCATTAAAGCGGGATTTCGCCGGATCGCCGGAGGAGGCGCAGTCTGAGCGCAGGAGATTTCCAGATCCGTCCATGTTTCGGAGCGCGTCATAAAACCTCCCTTTCCGCCGGCAAAGGAGCGGCTGTTTTACGCGACGGCGGTTCCGCGGCTTCCGGCGACTGGACGTGAAATACTGCGATTTCGGCTTCTTTCTTTTTGAAGACGGTTTTTCCGAACGTTTCGGTGACGGAGTATTTCATGCCCGCGATCTGAATTTCGACGCCCGGGTAAACTTTCGAAAGAACGTGGATCCTGCCGATGTGTTTCGATTTTTCCACTTCAGCTTTCAAGCTCTGAATGGCTTGGGTCAGCGGTGTCAGTTCCTCTTTGAGCTGAAGCAGCCTCTGCTGCAGCTTGCCGATCTCCACATCAATCTCCTGACTGTGCAGGGGGTCGCTCATTTTTCTCTGTTGGAGCATGTGCAGCAGAGCCGCAATGTCGTGTAATTCCCGATTTTTTTCGCCGGCGAGGGCTTCTTTTTCCGCGAGCAGGGCTTCATCCGGCTGCAGCTGATAGATTTCAACGCTGGTGGGAGTGCACTGCGGGTTGCCGAGTACATTTGCGGTGATGCCGCTGCGGGCGCGCAGCCTGCCGCCGATCACCGTGCCGATGCCGGTGGTCAGGAAAATGCCGTCCTGCGAATGCAGATTCGCGTTCAGTGCGTCTTCGCCGACGTATATGGAACCGCGAGCTTCGATGGTTTGATTTTCGACGAATTTGACGTGGACCATTCCGCCGGAACGAATCACTCCGCGCCCGGATCCTTCAAACCCGCCTTTCACCAGGACGTCGCCTTCCGCTTCCACGGTCGCATCTTCGACGATGCCGCGGATTTCCACTCGACCGGTGGCGCGGACGCTGAATCCGGCGGTGACGTTTCCGTTGATGATCACATCGCCGGGGAAGTCAATATTACCGCTGGAAAAGTCCACGCTGCCTTTCAATGTAAAGGTTTGATCCACGCTGATCATGCCGCGCGTCATAGAGACGGCGCCGGATGCGACGGCGCGCAGTTCGGTGTTGTCCGGACCGGTGAACTGGGTGTTCATACCCGCCGAAATCGCCGCCGCCGTCCCGGATCGGGCGGGGATGTCTTTGCCTCGCACGGTAATCCCGGGAACACCGCGTTTGGGAGGGATGATCCTGGCTAAGAGCGATCCTTTTTCCACCGGCTGGATCAAGCCGATCTGTCTGTAGTCCACTCTGCCGTTTTCGAGCTGCTTGGGTTGAGGTTTGGAGCTGGTATCGAAGAAATATTCGATCCAGCCGTCTTCGCCGTGACAGGGGGCTGTGCCGTGGGCGATCAGGGTCCGCACGCCCCAAGACCGGCTTTGAACGAGCTGATGCACGGCGTCCCGGTCAATGCCGTGGACGATGCCCTGGCGGTTCAATTCGCCGAGGATTTGATCTTCTGTGATCGTTTCGTCCGCCGGAGAGACGGTCACCCAGGCTTCCAGATCTTCGGCGCCGAGTTCGACTTTTATCCGGTCCTGATTCATATCATCCCCCGAATATTTCGCCTGGATCGTCAGCTTCGTCTTTTCATCCCGTTTTCCCGAGAGTCATTTCTCCTCGCCGAAGTCTTTCAATAGCGTCACCTCGGTTTCGGATGATCCGATCAGCAGTTTACGGCCCTCTACTTGTAAAAGATGAACGGAACGTTTGGGTCCGAGGACGCGCACCGCAAGAATCTGGATGCCTTCGCCGCGCGTTCCAGTCGCGGGGAGAAAGCGGAGGAGATAGCGCCGTACGAACCAGGCGATCAGCAGGATGAGCGCCAGGATCAGCAGGAGTGCCCCCAGCGCTTTCAGGGATGCGGCGCCCATTCCCGGCGATCTGTTCTCTTCAGTCGCCCACGCGCCGGCCACGCACGCGAAGCCGGAACAGGCGATGAATCCGATCCGAAGTACGGTCCGAAAACCGCTTCGAAGTCTTTTGGTTGCATCCTGCCGCGACAATTCGAAAGCCGGAGCGCTCATTTCAGACTCCGGATGCGATCTTCCACTTTGACGAGATCCGTGATGCGGATGCCGAAGTTCTCGTCAATGACGACGACTTCTCCCTGAGCGAATTTCTTGTCGTTGACGTACAGATCCACGGGTTCCCCGGATAATTTGGACAGTTCCACGATGGAGCCGGGACCCAGTTCCAGAATATCGCGGATGAACATGGAGGTTCTGCCCAGCTCGATGATGACGGGGAGTTCGAGATCCATCAGAATTTCGATGTTCTGCGGGGTGCTGCCTCCGCTGTCTCCGGGGCCGAATTCGTCGAATTTCGCTGCGCGGACTTCCGGGGATCTCTTCGCTTCGTCGGGTTCATCCAGCACGGCATGAGGGGGTCTATCCGACATGTCTTCCAGATCCTTTATCGTTGATTCCTGTAAATCTCTGACGGTGTCCGGTGAGAAGAGCATAATGAACGATGCTTCTTTGAGATCTTTGGTTTTGACGATGAAATCCGCTCGGAAATAGGATTCCAGGGTTTCTATGTTCTCTCTGATCTCTTCCAGACCGGTCTTGATGGCGTCGAAACGGACGGGTTTTCCCAGCAGCGAAGTCAGCGATTCGCTGAAGCCTCCGCAGAGTTGGTTCAGCAGCTCCGATACGGCGTCCAAATGTTCTTCGGGCGAGAAGCTCGCGGAACCGTCTCCCATGATCATCAAATCCCCCCAGGCCGCCGCCCAGGCGGTCGGGATCAGGAAAACGATCTCGTCGGATAAGCCTTCCGAGAAGGGGGCTCTCGCCAGGACGACCGGTTCGGGGAATTCGTTTTTCAGAGCTTCCGGATCGATCGGCTGGACGTCGCCCAGGGAAACGCGCGTGGTGCGGTTCAGAGCGGCGCTGAGGGCGTCGCCGAAGAGGTTTTGCGCCGGCTGCAGGATGCCGCGCAATTTCTGTAGGAATCGTTCGCTGCTCACATGACCTCCCATTTCGGGAACGCTGCGGGATAAGCCATTGGATTTATTGATGGAACACTCGATCCAGCGGTTCCACGACACTGACGATCTTGATCGCTCGGTTGCGTCCTTTTTTTCCTGCTACAGCCGTGAATTTCACTTTACCGCCGACCAGCACGGGCAGCTCTTCGTCCACTTTTTTCTGGAGCTGGATGACGTCGTTCTTCTTGAATCCGAGGAAATCTCGGATAGTGATGCGGGCTTTCGCCAGTTGCGCCACCAGGGGGATGCGGGTGGCGTAGAGCGTCTGATGCAGCATCACGCGGTCCGTCTCGTCCTTCTTTTTCGTGCTGCTGATCACCGCCTGGCTGCTCAGATGAGGCAGAATCGGCTCCAGAATAAAATAGGGGATGCCGATGTTCATCGTGTAGACCAACCCCTTGATCTTCACTTCAAAAAAGATGATGACGATGGTTTCGGAGGAACGCGCGATCTGCACGAATTGAGGATCCGTTTCGAAAGAGTGCAGGGAGCAGCGGAAATCAACCACCTGCCCCCAGACTTCGTTCAGCATGTCAATCATCTTGTTGATGATGGAGCGCACGACGTTTTGTTCGATCAGGGTAATTTCGCGTGCTTCAACCTGGACTTCGCCGGTGCCGCCCAGGAGACGATCCACCATATATAGGATCAGGGTCGGAGAAATTTCGAAGATGATTTTTCCCGACAGCCCTCCCGACTGCAGGACGTAGATGCTGGAGGGGACGGAGAGCGAGAGGGTGTATTCCGAATAGGTGACTTGGTCAATCGAAAGCAGGTTGACGTCCGTCATGCTGCGCAGGAAGGTGGAGAGATAGGTGGCGCTGATGCGGGCGAAGTTCTCGTGGATGGTGCGCAGGGAACGGATCTGGTCTTTGGAGATGCGATCCGGATGCTTGAAATCGTAAACGTGGAACCGGGAGGTTCCTTCGATCAGAGCGTTATCCAGATCGTCCGCTTTGGTCACGTTGGACAACAAAGCGTCTATCTCTTCCTGGGAGAGGATTTTATCCATGACTGTGGCTCACTATGGTAACACGGACTTCGCAGCAGACTGCAACATCCTGGGATGAGATCCGCGCATATTACGGCGATTTAATGGATCCATCATTCGAGCTTGTTTCGATTTATTGGAAGACGTATTTGACGAAGTAAACGCGTGCGACCTTCCCTTCCGTCAGATAGTAATTGACCGCATCCAGCAGCGCCCGGCGGATATTTTCGCGATATTGAATATCGGCGAGGACGGAGACTTCCTGCCCCGCCAGCAGGGTGATCAGATTATCGCGGATCTGGGGATCGCGTTTGGTCAATTCCTCCTTGAGCAGCGGGTCGTGATATTCCAACCCTAGGGAGACGAGGAGGTGTCTCCTGCCGCCGGTCGAGGCGGGGTTGACGACCAAATCTTCGATCATATAGAATTCGCCGAGAGCCTCTTTTTCGGCTTTTTCTTTTTTTTCAGGGGCGGATGTCGGGAAGAACATTTTTTTCACCAACAGCCGCGATGCGAACGCCGAGAAGGCGAGGATCGGGATCAGCAGTCCGACTGTCATCAGGAGCCGGGGGAGTTTGGATTTCGCCGGTGAAGGGGATCCCTGGGCAACGCTTTCCCGGGCGGGACCGGTGTTGTTCATTTCATCATTCATGAGCCGTGCCTTTGACTGAATCCGTCATCGCGTCGGAGGAAGCCGCGCAGGTCGTATGGATTTCCGCATTCTGCAAGATCAGACGGCGGAAATGGATGATGGCCGCGATGATGTCGGGGATTTTTTCCTGGACCATAATTTTCGTGCCGGTCGTCAGCGTGATCAGGGAATCGGGCGCGGCTTCGATGAATTCGATCAGATCGCTGTTGACGACCAGTCTGGAGCCGTTCAATTTGGTCAGCTCGATCATATCAGTCTCGAGGTTGCGGCGGGCGGCCGGCGGCGTGCGCCGCCGACCGCCGCGTTAGGTTATCTCTTCAGACGAACGACTTCTTCCAGCAGGGTATCCGCCGTGGTGATCACGCGCGCCGAAGCTTGAAAGCCCCGCTGCGCCACGATCATATCGGCGAACTCCTTGGAAAGTTCGACGTTCGACATTTCCACATATCCGGAGTTGATGGATGAACCGAAGTTATCCTGCGCCAAGCCGTAGATGGCATCGCCGGAGTTGGCGCTGACGCGGTAGAGATTGTTGCCTTCCTTCAGCAATCCCTGCGGATTGTGAAAATCGCCCAGCACGATCTGCGCCAGAGTAATGTTCTGGTCATTGGTGAAGGAGCCGATGATGGTGCCGTTTTCATCAATGAAGATGTTGGACAGATCGCCCATCGCGTAGCCGTTTTGCGTTTGCGCGATGGTGGTGGTGGGGCTGGCGAACTGCGTGATGCCGTCCACACCGCCGATGGTGCCCGGGTCCATTTTGATTTCCACGACCGGCGCGGCGCCGTTATTGGGATTGAAGGAGAAAGCCATCGCCCCGCTGTCGTAATTGAATGATTGGAGCGAACCGTCGTCGTTGAAGGTCACGGTTCCGGTGTTGCCGGAGATGATCTGAGCGGGCGCTTCCGTGGTGATCTCCCAAGCCCAGGTGTTGGGGACGGCGGTCCGGGTGAACGTGACGCTCAGGACATGTTCCGCTCCCAGTGAATCGTACGTCACGATGGACGTGGTATGCTCGGTATCCGCCGTGTTGATGGTCAGCGTGCCCGCCGCCAGACCGCCGCCGGAGCTAAGCGTACTGTTGGGCGCAGCATAGATGGTCACTCCGCCGTCGCCCAGTCCGACGATGTTGGTCATCAATCCGGTATTGGAGTCGGCGGTGATCTGGAGGTTGCGGGTGATATTTGCGCCGCCTGTGGATGGGGTGAAGACATCCACGGCGGTCAGCGTGGAAGCGGCGCCGGCGGTATAGGTGAAGTTTGCGAACACGCTGTCGGCGACTTCGCCGCTCAAGGTGATGTTGGTGTTGGAGCCGTAGTATTCCCTCGTCAACTGGATTTCGCCTCCCACCAGTTCGGCCGTGACTCCGGAGAACTGCGTGTTGATGGCGTTGATCAGGTCTTCGACCGTGCTGGTGCTGGTGATGGTTCCCTGGGCGATTTGCACGGCGGAGCCGCTTTCGAGGGTGATCGAGAAGTCATCCCAGTCGGTTACGGCGGGGAATTCCGTTGCCAGGGCGGTTTGCAGAGTCAGAGCGCCGCCGGTATTACCGACGCCGGATCCACGAGTGGCGTTCGTTCCCGTGATGGTGATGGTGTGAACGCCGCCGGCGCCGTTGATCGCTTCTCCGGACACGGTCGTGACGCCGGTTGTGCCGGCATTCGCCAGGGTGGCGGTCGCGTCGCTGGCTTGCGCGTCCAGATTGCAGAAGAAGCTGACTTCGGTGGTGGCGCGCGCGGGCGCTTTCATGCCGAAGGGGATCTGGATGTCTCCGGGAGCCAGGTTGTTGGCGATGGCTCCCAACTGATTCGCCATGAAGCCCTGGACGCGCAGCGTTCCGCCCTGAGCGGTCAAATATCCATCCGCGTCAATGCTGAAGGCTCCGGAACGGGTGAAGTATTTCTGGGAACCGTCTGAAACGATGAAGAAGCCTTTCCCTTGAATCGCCAGGTCGGTGTAATTCCCCGTCGTTTCGAAGGCGCCCTGTTGGAACTGCGTATCTATGGACATCAGTTTCAGCCCCAGTCCGATCTGGACGGGATTGGTGCCGCCGAAGTTGTCGTGAGGACCGGTGGCGGAGCGCAGGGTTTGCGCCAGCGCTTCGGCGAAGGTCGCCCGGCTGGATTTGTAGCCCACCGTATTGACGTTAGCGATGTTGTTGCCGATCACGTCCAGCCAGGATTGGTGGTTGCGGATGCCGGATACACCGGCGAAGAGTGAACGCATCATAATTCAGTCCCCCTTGGATTGCGGACGAAAGACGGCAGAGTCCGAATCGCGCGCCGCGTCGGTCGTTCAGCGGCGCCGGGAGCCTCCTCAATATGAGGTCCAGCTCGATGGATGTCTAGCCGATTCGTCCTGTTGTGGTTCGATTTCATAGTTTCATTGCTTTTAGATGCAACAAAGATCACAGGATCACGGCGGAATCAATCTGCGTGACCACTTGATCTTTCAGAGCGTCCCCATCCAGAGCCGTGATGACGGTCCGGTTGGCGACGGAGATGACGAAGGCGCGTTCTTCCAGCAGCACCAGACTCGAACGCGAACCCTTGTTCGCCGCCGTGGCGACGGCGCTTTCGATTTTTTCCAGTTCTCCAGGTGTCAGCTCGATGCCGCGCTGCGCCATACGCTCCAGAGCGTGAGCAGAGAAGTGCAGCTTTTGAGCTTGTTGCTGCGCGGATTCCAGCACTCGGGCGAATTCGCCCGGCTGTTGGCTGCGATTCTGCACTCGCCCCGCATCCGGCTGGACTTGTGCGCCCGGCAGCATCGATTGCAGACGTCTTAGATCCATCGCGATTTCACCTCCTTTCGTTCGTTTAAGCCTGAGTGATTCTGTAGATGTCCGCCAGAGCGATCTGAATGGATCCCACCAGGAATTCCGCCATTCCTTCGACGTAACTCACGCCGGTGATCGTGCCGGTCGTGTAGGTAGTGGCTTGCACGGTTGTTCCGGAAGCGGTCTTGGCGGATACGTTGAAGGTGTAAACGCCATCCGGCAACTCTACGCCGCTGTCGTTGCAGCCGTCCCAGGTGTACTGACGATCGCCGGACGATTGCGGACCGGCTTCGATCGTCCGCACCGTGACTCCGGCGGCGTTCTTGATGGTGATGGTCACGGTCTGGGCGGATCCGTTCAGCTTGTAATTCAGCACGGCGTCTTCGTCGTCCTTGAGTTCGACTTCATTGCCGTACGCAACGACCTGCTGGCCGATCATTGTGGCGGCCATGGTGTTATTGATGGACTGAGCCAGCAGCAGATTGGTCTGCAGGGAGTAATTCAGGTTCTGATTCATCTGCGTCAGCTGTTCGAGCTGGCTGAACTGCGCCAGTTGAGCGGAAAATTCCTGGCTGTCCATCGGGCTCAGCGGGTCCTGGTAGGAGAGCTGCGTCATCAGCAGCTGCAGAAAATCCATCTGACCCAGGACGCTGTTGGCTCCGGACGTCGTCTGCGCCGACGACATTCCGATGCCCTGAATGCTGTTGATCGTGCTCATGATCTCACCTCCTCTCCTGCCTCATCAGGCGATGACATCCATAGTATTATAGCCCAGAAACAGCGGGCGGTTCTCCTCTTGGGATGAAGCTTCCCGTTCAGAGTCATCATCTGCCGTGTGTCCCTCATCCCGCGATGAACGTCCTTCCGAAGGCGCCGGGTGGTGTGAATCCGGCGAATTTCGGAAGGGCAGGTGGTTTTCGATGTCGCAGCGGGTCAGGTGATAACCCTGTTCATTCAGCATTTGAGCCAGTTCGGGTCTGGCTTCTTTCAGCGCCTGCGCCGTCTCCTCCTGATCCGCGAAGAAGACGAGGCGCATTTCATCCCCTTCCGTTTCCAGCTGGACGCTGATTTTGCCCAGTTGCGGGGGATTCAATTTGATTTCCAGTCTCGCCTTCGATCCATCCAACAGTCGGGCGCGAGCCTGGATTTTATCTGCGAGTTCCCGCACTTCCTGCAAGCGGATGATTTTTTCCGCAGATGAGTTTGCATTCGCGGACTTCGCCCGGTGCGCGAGATGTGCGGTCTGCATCGGTTCCAGCCGATGGGCTGGATCGGCGGAAGCGATGGGTTTGAGCTTGAGCGCGCGCGGAGCTGAGCGCGTTCCCGCAGGGCGACGCGGTGAGTCCACCGCCTGAGGGCGGATGGAAGCCTTCTGCGGAGCCGAACGTTTCGCCGCGCGGTTCAGCTTCATGGCGAAGGGAACTGTGCCAAAGCCAGCCGAGGAGGATGATCCGGATGAACCACCGGATCCGCCGGCGCTTCCGCTGCGGCTGTTTGATCCGGACGCTCCTTCCGGCGAAATCCATTCCGATGCAGAATCGTCCGAGTCGTAATCGCCCGGAGCGTCTCCTTCGTATTCCATGAAAGTCGGTGCTTGGGATTCATTGGATGAATCCGAAGAGGATCCGGCGACGGAATGATTTCCCGAATTTCCTAAAACGGACGGATGGAGATCTTCATTAAGGGAATCCACACCGTCCGGCTCGTCCGCCGCTGTTGCTGTCGGTTCTGCGTGCGGTTGTTCTTGGTTCTGTTCGATGTTGCGGACGGCATCTGAGGCAAACGGCCGAGCGGCGTTACCGCGTTTCGGCATCGCGAAGGCGAGCGCAGGCGGATGCGCACCAGAGTTCGCAGCGGATGATTCACGCGTTTCGGATGCGGAAAACGAATACACCGCAGCTCCTACCGGCATTCGAACGGCGGCGGAATCGGATTCCGATATGCTTCCCGTTTTTCCCGTTTCAGACAGTGCGCTTGCCGCAGGAAGAGGGTTCCTTTCGATATTCTGCAGAGAGCTTCCGGGATTTTCGGAGCTTGAGCTGGTGCCGGCAATCAAGGTGAATCCAACCGGGCGGCTCGCATCGAAGATTAGAATCGGCGCCGAGAGCGCTTCCGATGGCAGCGGGGCGGCATCGAGGAACCGGAGCTGGAATTCCGAAGCAAAGAAGGAATTGGGATTCTGCCGGCCGAGCGCGACATAGTTCTGTTCCGGCGTCAGAGAAAGCCGCGTCGTTGGAAAGCGCAGATCTGAAGATAATTTATGAAATTCGAAATTATCTGAAGGTGCGGTTTGCCTCGAGAAGGACGGCCCCGAGGAGCGGTTCCGGTCCTGCGTTTCGAGGGTGAAATGCTGCAGCTTGTCATTGTTTCGCGGCGCTCCCTCAGCGGAGAGCAAAACCGGCCGTGGATCCGCGGATGGCATTGCCAGCTTGGAAAAAGACCGCAGAGGCAAAGGTTCCTGTGCGCTGAAGAAGCTGCCGTTCGGACGCGCCTTTATCGTCACTGGAGTCGCGGTTACCCGATCGTTCTGAGAGATCGTCGCGGCGGGCGCCGGCGAAGAGGCGAAGGAGGATCGTGGAGCCTGCTTCGGCGCCGGTTCGGGCGATGCGGGATGCCGCGGCAGCGCATAGGGTGACGGCTGCGCGGCGGGGTTCGTCGGTGCGGTTTGCGGCGGGATCGCGACCGTCAGGGGTTTCGCGGACGGAGAACCGTTCGCGGGAGGCGGTGAGAAGGTGAGCGGGGAGTGGAGATCCTGCTTCGGCGCCGGTTCGGGCGATGCGGGATGCCGCGGCAGCGCATAGGGTGACGGCTGCGCGGCGGGGTTCGTCGGTGCGGTTTGCGGCGGGATCGCGACCGTCAGGGGTTTCGCGGACGGAGAACCGTTCGCGGGAGGCGGTGAGAAGGTGAGCGGGGAGTGGAGATCCTGCTTCGGCGCCGGTACGGGCGTTGACAGGAGCCGCAAGTGCGTATTCGGCAATGCCTGTTGGGCGGAAGAGTTCGTTCTGCGCAATGGCTGCAAAAATGAGGCGAACGTCTGCGTCGGAGCACCGTTCCATAACGGTTGATCGCCGTGCTTCTTTTGCGCGGCTGCTGCGGCGCGCGTTCCTTTTTTCGATGCGGAAGGAGCTCGGCTGCTGATCGAAAAGACGCTCTTTTGCTCGGTTAAGTTCACGAATTTCCACCCCATTTCAAGGCAGATCGTTCGGTTTTCGGAATACTGTTGATCAACGCTGCACGATCGGCTGCATAATCCGGTCGCTCAGTCTGGCGGCTCGAGCGGAAGGCAGCGCCGCCATGATCTTAGCGGCTTGCCGCTGTTTGATCCGCAGGAGAATGTCAATGACGATGTCGTCCGCCAGAGGTTCCAGCATTTTCGCCGCATCGTCCGCGGGCATGCTCTCCACGATTTTCGCGAGTTTTACAGGTTTTTTCAGATCCGCCGAATCCGGAAGAGTTTCCTGCTTGGAAACGGCTTTTTTCGATTGATCTAATTCCATCCGCATACTCTGCAGGAGGGAATCCTTCATCCGCGTCGCGGCGGCTAATTCCCGGATCGCCTGCTGCAGGCTGTCCGTTTTCGATGTTGTATCTACCGCCTGCGGCGCTTCGGCGAGTTGCGCTTCTTCCATGATTTCATCCGTTGTGGAATCCGCAGGCGCTTCGTCGCGCCCGAGGTCAATGCTCAGCACGGGCTTTTTCTCTTCTTTGACTTCGGACGGCTCCGCTGCCGGCGGGACATAGGATGATTTCAGCTGGAAATAGTTGAGCGCCGCTGTGATGAGAAAGGCGACCAGAAAGAATCCCGCGTACAGCAGAAGTTTTTTCGGTGACTTTTTCCCCGATTGCGCAGCTTTGACCGGTTGTTTTTCTTCGTCCGTCATAAGCGAAATTCCATACTTGGAAAGATGAAGTTACACCGCGGATTCGGAGGCTACGACTTGCGCCGATAAATCCTGCCGATGCGGCAACCCAATTCATCCAGGAATGCCTGCTCTTCCCTTCGGCATTCCGCCTGATAGTCTTCCAG
>CAZUTK010000034.1:0-26487 GCA_964623265.1 uncultured bacterium
CCTTAACAAAAAGGCTGAAGAATGAATCTTCAGCCTTTTTCATTGGTTGCCTTTTCAAGAATGCCTGCAGAGGCTCTTGCCGGTGGATACCAGCAGCCCTGTCGCGAGTTTTTCGGCGGCGTCTGCGGCTATTTGATCTTCGCAGAAGATCACGCGGATATTGCGCGCCGCTAGATCCGCCACCAGGCGGGGACCCATGCCGTGAGCGAGCAGCACCTGACAATCCTGCAGCGCATCCAGCAATGAATCGTGGCTGCGTTGATGGTCGTGATGCGCCTGCGCGCTTCCCGTCCCATTCTCCTCGCATTTTCCCTGAGCGTGCGGCGTGTAGCGATTGGTCCGATATTCCCGCCTAACCGCAACGCCGTTTTCCAGATCGTAGACGATGAAGCCTTTCGTCCTGCCGGTGTGGCCGGCGATCGTCACCCCATCGTCTGAGGGTACAGCAATTTTCATCTCAACCTCTTTCCCGAGTTTAATTTCTGCCGCTGCGCGAGCGGGGCCGGGGCCCGTGTTTGCAGGCTCCCCGTTGCCTCTGCCCGGCATCCGTTCGATAAAAGTTCTGCGATTTGCAGGAGGGACATTCCGGCGGGCGCCCGGTGCCGAACGAAACCTCCCAGATGTGTCCGCAATCCTTGCATTCGAATTTTCTCTTGTCCACGATGACCGGTCCTCCCCGTATCGTGATCGCTTTTTGCTGAATCAAGGCGGTGGTGATTTTCTGATGCGCGCTTTCCAAAATGCGACCGAAGGTGGAGCGCGAAATTCCCAGCGTTTCCGCGCCTTCTTCCTGAGATTTCCCTTCCAGATGCGCCTGCCGCAAAGCTTCCAGCTCATCCAGCTGCAGAGAAACCACATCCAGATTCCGCAGCGGGATGCCGCAGGGCTTGTAAATCAAGCCGTCTGAAAGGCACCCGACCCAGCGGCATTTCGGCGGTCGAGACATGATTTTAAATTCATATTATGGACATATGACCATAATAAATTTAGCAAATCAAATCCGCATAGTCAAGTCTTTTCTCGCTTTTTTCGGGAGCATGTCTGCCCACTGTTTCCCACAATCCGAGGAATGTGAAGGGTTGTCGTATGCGGATATCTTAGATCGGGGATGCGTTCCGCTCCACATTCCGCTTGTTTTCCGCACGTCTTCGATCTATATTTTATTGTTTGTGTGATGATTCGAAGGTGACTTCGGCAACTGATATGTCATCGAAACGTGATCCGATAGAAGAGTATTCCGTCTCCACGGAGCAGCCGGATCGGCGGCGGGATGATCGTTTTTTCAAGGTGATCTTGAGCTCCATCGCCGACGGTGTCTTCACCGTGGACAAGGATCGTTTCGTGACCAGCTTCAATCCGGCTGCCGAACGCATCACGGGCGTGCCTGCCCGAGCCGCCATCGGTAAAAAATGCTACGAAGTATTCCACTCCAACATCTGCGAGACCAACTGCCTGCTGGAGCATACTCTTCACACCGGCGAGGAGGCGATTGACGTGCCGGTGCGCATCTTAAACAGCTCCGGTCATCCCATCCCCATCTCCATTTCCACCGCGGTCTTGCGGGACGATAACGGCGAAGTTCTGGGCGCAGTAGAGACATTTCGGGATCTTTCGGCGATCGAAGTGCTGCGCAAGGAGCTGGAGCAGAGTTACAGCTTCGAAGACATCATCTCCAAGAGTCCTGCCATGCTGAAACTGTTCGCCATCCTGCCGGACGTGGCGGAAAGCGAGAGCACCGTGCTTCTGCAGGGACCCTCCGGGTCAGGCAAGGAACTCTTCGCGCGAGCCGTGCACAATTTATCCGCCCGCCGCGGCAAACCCTACGTCGTCATCAATTGCGGCACTCTGCCCGCCACCCTATTCGAATCCGAACTCTTCGGCTACGTCAAGGGCGCCTTCACCGATGCGAAACGCGACAAGGCGGGAAAAATATCCCGCGCCGAAGGCGGCACCGTGTTCTTCGATGAAATCGGCGACCTGCCGCCGCAGACTCAGGTGAAGCTGCTGCGCCTGCTCCAGCACCACGAATATGAGCCGGTCGGCGGACTCGAAGTCGTCAAAGCCGACATCCGCGTCGTGGCGGCGACCAACCGCGATCTGAAAAAACTTGTGGCGCGGGGTCGCTTCCGGGAAGATCTCTACTTCCGCCTGGCGGTCATCCGCTTCGATATCCCCCCGCTGAAAGACCGCAAGGAGGACATCCCCTACCTCGTGGACCACTTCATCCGCCGCTTCAACGCCAAAAAAGGGAAGAACTTAATCGGCGTCAGCCCGCGCGCTATGGAAGTGTTGATGCGCCACGATTACCCGGGGAATGTGCGCGAACTGGAAAACATCATCGAATACGGCTACGCCGTCTGCCGGAGCAGGATCATCGAATTCCAACATTTGCCCCCAGAACTGCAGAGCGCGGCTCGCGCCGGGGATGCCGGCGCCAAACTGCACGAGATCCACCCCGTGCGCCGGCTGCTTGATGAAGAAAACGCCATCCGTGAGGCGCTGTTGCGCAACGAAGGAAACCGCCTGATCACCAGCCGCGAACTGGGCATAGACCGAACAACCCTCTGGCGCAAAATGCGTCGCTACGGCATTCACATCCCAAAACAAAACTGACCTGAGAGCCCCCTGCATATCCCCCTGTTGTGTTGCAAATGCGACAGCGTTGCGTTGCATACTGTTTATAATGTTGCATATAATGCTACGCTCCCGCCTTATGTATCACCATAAGCATCTAATAATCAATCGGTTATAATCCCGGCATTCTTTCTGCTTTTACTTCTATCGAACTGCCGAAAAAGAACAGGATCTCTCCAACGCGCTCCATGAATCCCCATCCCCCCACGAACAGCCGCGATGGCGACTTTGATGCCATCCTCCGCGTCGCCGTCTCCTGTTTCGGCGAAGAGGTCGCGCCCTGCTTCGATACTGCGCATCGTTTCCGTTTTTGGAAGATCGTGCGGCGCATGGCGCGGGAATATCAGGAACTGACGGTGGAAGAGCCGGGGGGAATCGAGAGAATGCGGCTCTTGCGCAGGGTGCAAGCCCACGTCCTGATCTGCAACGGCATCGAAGAAAGCTACCGCCAGATTCTGGAGACGGAAGGCTGCGTGGTCATTGACGGCGTCTTGGGTTCTGCTACGGACGCCTTATTCGGCTTTCTGGCGGGTCAAATCAAACCTCGCCAACGCAAGAATGCATTGGATCCGGATCGAATGCAGTACCACACCGCCGATCTGGTGGAATGGACGAAAGAGCTGTTCTCTTCCTCAGGTTGGGAAGTGAAGACGGTTCTGCAGAGTCACTGGTATCCTGTGGATCTGTGGGCTGAACGCGCCTGCCCGATCTGCGGGAGGATGGTGCGGGTGGCGGTCTGCTGCGGCGCGCACGCCTATCGCGTGGATGAAGAAATCCGCGAATTGAAGCGCGCCACGGCTTCCGGATGCGACGCCGGCGTTTATGTTCATCATGCTATCCCAGGCGTCTTCGAAATCTGCCGAGAATGCAATATCGAGCTGCTGGATCCGGATGATTTCAACGGATCTTCGGATGAGATGCGGAGTCCAGGCTTGATGCCGCCCTTGCGAGGTCCCATCGCCGGACATGAACGGCTGAATCAGAAACAACATGGGTAATTATGAAAATCGCGCCGATTACAGAAGAAGAACGCCGCCGAGCATTCCAGTATCCCAAAAAACCGGATGTGCTGGAACGGCAGCGACTTGCGGTTCGGTATCACGTCGAAGATTTCAATGTGGAGGACCGTCCCCGGCGTTTTCTGGAGGCGTTCGCCGCTATCTTGAAACACACCAATTACCGCTTGGCGCTGGAGCACTACATCCGCGTGAGCGCCAAATGTTCCCGCTGCACGACCTACTGTCAGGTGTATCTGGCAACCCGCGATCCCGACGACATCCCCTGTCGGCGTTCCGAGCTGTTGCTCGCCGTCTACCGACGGCATTTCTCGGTCTCCGGCATCCTGCGCGGACGACTGACGAACGACCCGGGGCTGACGGACGAACAGATCCAGAAAATGGCGGACTCTTTCTACAACTGCACCGCCTGCCGCCGCTGCCATTTCGAATGTCCTATGGGCGTGGATCACGGCTTGATCACGCATCTGGGACGCTACATCCTATCCGAGATCGGCATCGCGCCGCGAGCGCTGGTGGTCAGCACGAGAGAGCAGTTGATCGGCGCCACAGGCAACACTTCCGCCATCCCCGTCCCGGCGCTTCTGGACAACTTGGAATTCTTATCGGAAGATATGAAAGAAGAGAAGGGTGTGGAGGTCCCCTTCCCGATTGATCAGATAGGAGCGGAATATCTCTTCCTGCCCGCGGTTTCAGACTTTTTGATGGAAGCGGATACGCTGATGGGCAACGCGGCGGTCTTCAAAGCCACCGGCGACAGCTGGACCATCGGAACGGGATACTACGACGGCATCAACTACGGCTTGTTTTACAGCGACCACGTCCTGGAAAAGGTGCTCTTGAAGATCAAAGCCGAAGCAGAGCGTCTGCAGGTCAAGAAGATTTTGATCGGCGAATGCGGACACGCGTCCAGGTCGGCGAAATTCTTCTATCCCCAATTCTGCGGCGGGCGGAATGCGCTGCCGGTGATCAACATCATGGAATACACCTATGAAGCGCTGAAAGCGGGGCGGCTGAAGCTCGATCCTGATGTCATCACCGAGAAAGTGACATACCACGATCCCTGCAACATCGCCAGGCCCGGTTGGATTGTGGAACAGCCCCGCCAGATCTTGAAGGCGTTCTGCCGCAATTACGTGGAGATGACGCCCAACCGCCGCGACAACATCTGCTGCGGCGGCGGTGGAGGAACGGTCTCTCTCGACGAAATCCGCCCCTATCGTACGACTGTCGGCGGAAAGGCGAAGGCGGAGCAGATCCGCGCGACAGGCGCCAAATACTGCGTGGCGCCCTGCGCTAATTGCAAAAAACAGCTGCGCGAATTGATGGAAGACAACAACATAGATTGTCAGATCGTGGGATTGCATGATCTGCTCTACAAAGCGATCATTCTTCCCACCGAATGAGAACCATTTGACGGGAGGTAAGCAACCTTGGAAGCCTGGTTGGATTTCGGCAGAGGACCGTTGTTCCGGTTCTGTTTCACCCTGATGATCCTCGGCCTGGGTCGAATCCTATTCCTGACCGGGATCAACGTGGCGGAAGCCTATCGCCGCAACGCCGACAGAATCCTGCCCTTTCGCGAAATCTTCAGACAGACACTCGGCTGGATTTTCCCTGTAAAACGCCTGATTTCAAAGCGTCCTGTGTATAGCATGGTCTCCTTCGTCTTCCATATCGGTTTGATCCTGACGCCGCTGTTTCTGGCGATACATGTCCGCCTCTGGAAGGACTCGACAGGTATGGGCTGGTTTCACCTGCCGCAGACGATGGCTGACGCTTTAACTCTCCTCACAATTTGCGCTGGCGTCGTTCTGTTCTTGCTGCGGGCGTTGTACCCGCCGGCGCGAGCGCTCAGCCGCAAGCAGGATTATTTCTGGCCCCTTCTGTTGATCCTCCCCTTCCTCACCGGATTCGTCTGTTCGAACGTCGCCGTATCCCCGTCCTTCTATCAGGGTATGATGCTGATCCACATCTACAGCGCCAACCTCATTATGGTCTTGATGCCCTTCACTAAAATCGCTCACTGCGTGCTGACGCCCCTTTCGCAGGTCGTCACCGCTGTCAGCTGGAAATTCCCAGCCGGAGCAGGCGATCGCGTGATCGAAACGCTCGGATGGAAGGATCGTCCATCTTGGTTGGAGAAGTCGCGATTGAATCTCCAACCCTTGAAGCTGCCGGAAAGCCAGAACCAGCCCGCAAAAACCGAGGGAGTCACCGTCGAATGAATGCGATTCTTACGGATACCACGAAATGCATCGGCTGCCGCGAATGCGTCGTCGCCTGCATGAAAACGTACGGCTTGGAGCCGGAAAAACCGCGCCGCTGGCTGAAAGAGGACGGACTTTCCGCAACGCACTGGACCTCCATCGTCGAGAGACCGGATGGTAAATACATCCGCAAGCAGTGCCGGCACTGTCTGCAGCCGGCTTGTGTGGCCTCCTGCCCCGTGGGCGCATTGAAGAAAACGAAAGAAGGACCGGTCATTTACGACAGCGCGAAATGCATGGGTTGCCGCTACTGCATGGTGGCTTGTCCCTACGGCATTCCGAGATATGATTGGGAAAAGCCGGTGCCCTACGTGCGCAAATGCATTCTGTGCTATGAGCGCATCCGCGAAGGGGGAACTCCCGCCTGCACCGCCGCCTGCCCCACCCAAGCGACGATTTTCGGTGACCGCGGCGAGCTGCTGGCGGAAGCCCGCCGCCGCATCCAGGATCAACCCGAACGATATCTGCCCATCATCTGGGGGGAAAAAGAGGTCGGCGGCACCCTCGTGCTGTATATCTCCGATACGGATCTCTCTTTCCTCACGTATGGGCGGCAATTGGGCGAGAAACCGTTGCCCGCGCGCACCGCGCCGGCGATGGAAGCCGTGCCCTTTGCTTTCTTCGGGATGGGGGCGACGATGGCGGGCATCAGCTGGGTGATCGGGCGGAGAATGAAGCGGGAAGCGGAAAACCCTTCAGCGCCGGAGGATCCAAAAAATGAGTAGAGTTCGGAATTTCAAGCTGTTGCTCTGGGCGTTTGCAGGCTTGGGAGCAGCGGTCGCCACAGCGCGCTTCATCTTCGGGTTGGGCGCCACAACGCATCTTTCCGACGCCACCCCTTGGGGTCTCTGGATCGGCTTCGATGTCATGAGCGGCGTGGCGCTGGCGGCGGGCGGCTTCGTGATGACGGCGACGGTGTACATCTTCAAGCTGGAAAAATTCCACGTCATCGTCAAGCCTGCGGTGCTGACGGCGCTGCTGGGCTACCTGGCGGTCGCATTCGGACTGCTCTTTGATCTGGGTCTCCCCTGGAACATCTGGCATATGATCATCTTCTGGAATCCGCATTCGCCGCTGTTCGAAGTCGGCTGGTGCGTGATGCTCTATCTGACCGTATTGCTGCTGGAGTTTTTCCCCGTGCCGGCTGGTGAATTCCGCAGATTCTCGGGGCTGAGGAACTTCCTGTTGAAGTTGCGCCTTCCGCTGGTCATCGCCGGAATAGCGCTTTCCACGCTGCATCAATCCTCGCTGGGTTCGCTGTTCCTGATTATGCCTTATCATCTGCACCCGCTCTGGTATTCCCCCATCTTGCCGATCCAGTTCTTCCTTTCCGCGGTGGCGCTGGGTTTGATGATGGTGTCGTTTGAAGGACTGTTCACCGCCTATCTATACCGTCGTAAACCCGAAACAGAACTGATCGCACAGTTGGGCGCGGCGGCACGCTGGGTCTTTTCGCTCTATCTGGTCGTGAGATTCGCGGATCTCTTTCTGCGCGGGCAGGGAAGTTTTCTTTTCGGCAGTGAGTGGCAGGTGAAGATGTTCTGGGTGGAGATCGCGGTCTTTACAATCCTGCCGACTGTTCTCCTCTGGATCCGTCCCCTGCGGAATCAGCAGCGTTGGCAGTGGGTCATCGCCGGGCTGGGTGTCTTCGGCGTAGTCTTGAACCGCATCAATGTGGGCGGGTTGGTCCATATCAATCGAGGCGCGGAATTATACTTCCCGGCTTGGACGGAATTCGCCGTCAGCGGCGCCGTCGTTGCAGCTGCGGTACTGGTGTTTCTTTTTATGGTGGAGCGGTTTAAAGTCTGGGAGAAACCTCCGGTGGATCCCGATGCCGAGCCCGCCCGCCTCCCAGATTTCGACCCCGCCAGCGAAGCCACCTTAGGAGAAGCTCCCTATGCTGCCCGCATCCGTTACTCTCTGGGCTTCATCTTCGCCGCCGCCCTCGGATTCGCCCTGCTATCCGGCGGAGCGCTGGCCAGCAAAGGGTTGGATTCGGCGCCGGCGAGCAAAGCCCGAGGCGGAAAAATCCTGTGGATAGACGGTAATCTTGACGGTTATGGTGCTTCTTTCCCGCATGAAAAACACGTTCAGAAAAACGGCGGTGAAGCATCCTGCGCGATCTGCCATCATATGAACCGCCCGCTGGATGACAACACGGAATGCTCTGAGTGTCATCGGGATATGTATCAGACGACGGATGCGTTCGGTCACGAATGGCATTCATCACCGTCGGGGGGACGTCTCGGCTGTTTCGATTGCCATACTCGCGGCATGGAGAAAACAGCCGCCGGCGCCAAACCCTGCGACGCCTGTCACCGCGATCTGATTCCTGCCGATGCCGTGATTTCAGTTCGGAAATATCGAGCTATGGGTTATGTGGACGCTATGCACCGATTGTGCATCGGCTGCCACGCGAAAAAAGCAGGAGAAATGCCCGATAAACCCGATCTGGCGCGTTGCGCGAATTGTCATCGGGAAAAACGCGCGGTGGTCGCCGCGCCGGAACTGGCGGACCGCTACGGGGGAGAGAGCAGCCGCGGAGTCGTTTTGCCGGTTCTGGAAAAAAGTGGACGCGACACGCTGTCCAACGTTTCCTCGGAGGCACGAGTTGAAAGCGCACCGTCAAACAACCCCTGAATCGAAAGAGTTGGAAGAGCTGCTCCGCCGCGAACTCTTCCACATCGTCCCCTTCGGCATCGCCGTCATCAACCGCAAGATGGAGGTGGTGACCGCCAATCGGAATTTCGAGGAATACTTCGGAGATTGGAGAAACCGAAGCTGCTACGACGTCTGCAAGGGGCGCCGACAACGCTGCGGCAACTGCCAGGCGGTCCTGACGTTTGAAGACGGACAAACCCGCGTGTCGGATGAAACAGGCGTGGATCGCAATGGCCGCACCTGCCATTACGTTGTTCACGTGGCGCCGCTCGCGAATGAACAGGGCGAAGTCCAGTACGTCGTCGAAATGACCACCGACGTGACGGAAACCCGTCTGCGCCAGCGGGAATATAATCTGCTCTTCGAGCGCGTCCCCTGTTTCATCACGGTGATTGACAGAAACTACCGCATCGTCCGCGCCAATGAAAAATTTCGCCAGACCTTCGGAGATCCGGCAGGCGGCTATTGCTTCAACGCCTACAAAATGCGCTCGGAACCCTGCCCGGATTGTCCCGCGGCGTTGACATTTCAGGATGGGATTGAGCGGATCACCACGCAGACGGGCATCGCGAGGGACGGGAAGGAAACCCATTACGTGGTGACTACGGCGCCGCTCTCTCGAGGCGCCGGAGAAGTCGCTCATGTGATTGAAATCTCGGCGGACATCACCCCAATCAAGATTCTGGAAAAAGAGAAATTGGAAGCCGAGCGCCTGGGAGCGGTGGGGCAGACGGTGGCGGGATTGGCGCACACCATCAAGAATCTGTTGATGGGACTGGAAGGCGGAATGTATATGATGGACAGCGGCTTGCGGCGGGGCAACCCGGACCGTATCGCCGAAGGCTGGGAAGTCCTGCAGCGCAATTTCAACAAGACGGTGAGTCTGGTCAAGGATTTCCTGAGCTTCGCCAAAGGACGCCTGCCGGTCTTGAAGAAGATCCACCCCAACCAGCTGGCGGGAGATATCGTCGAGCTGTATCGTGACGCGGCGGGCAAGCAAGGCGTCCGGCTCACTCTCGATGCCGGGCCCGAAGTCCGTCCGGCTCTGCTGGATCCCGACGGAATGGAAGCCTGCCTGACCAATCTCGTCTCCAATGGGATTGACGCTGCTATGATGCGGGATCAGCCAGGCGCCGAAGTCATCGTGCGCACACGCGAAGAAGGCGATGCCCTGATCTTCGAAGTCGCCGACAACGGCTGCGGCATGGACTGGGAAGTCAAACAGCAGGTTTTCACCACGTTTTTCACGACCAAGGCGAGCCGGGGGACAGGCCTGGGATTGCTGACCACCCGCAAGATCGTCCAGGAACACGGAGGAACGATCGAAGTGGAATCCGAACCCGGGATGGGCTCCGTCTTCCGCATCCGCCTGCCGAGAGAACGATTGAAGATGATCGCCGCTCAGGCGAAGAAGGCGGTTTTCAACGAAAAGGCTCCCCGCCGGAAGTGGACGCCGGATGACGGCGGCGGGGATATTCCACGCGGCGATGCCGCGCCTTCATCCGGGAAAAGGAATAGCGATGACTGATGCAAAAAAATGCATTCTGGTGGTGGACGACGAACAGGACGTCCGCAACTATCTGCGCGCGGCGCTGGAAGACGTCGGATTCCGAGTGATCACCGCGCAGGATGGTTTCGAGGCTCTGGAAAAGGTGAAGACCGAGGAGCCGGATCTCATCTCGCTCGATCTGGTTATGCCGAAGCGATCGGGCGCGATGTTTCATCGCGAATTGCAGAAAAACCGAAAGTGGGCGAAGATCCCGGTTCTGATCGTCACCGGCCACGCGCGGGATGAGCTGGGTAGGGCGGATTTCGAAGAAATGACGCTGTCGGGACCGGGGATTTATCTCGAAAAGCCGGTCAGCCCGGAAACCTATGTGGATGCCGTCTGCCGCATACTGGGAATCGAGTCCACGCGGCAGGACGAAGCGAAGGAACAGCAGCTGCGCGCAGAACTCCTGCACCGGCTGAATCGAGCCGACGCCGAAAGCCTGCAGCGCGCGCTCGACGCCCTGAAAAAATCATCAGAATGAATTCCCCACGAGCAGCCGAAATATGGTAAGGAGACAGATATGAATAAGATGCAAACAAAGCGAATCCTCATCGTGGATGACGAACCGGACGTGGTGTCGTATCTCGCCGCGTTCTTCGAGGATAACGGCTACGCCGTCAGCCGCGCCGCTGACGGCAGGGAAGGGTGGAAGAAGGCGCAGGAAGAAGCCCCCGACTTGATCACGCTGGACATCACGATGCCGGAGGAGTCCGGAGTGCGGATGTATCGCAATCTGCAGGAAGATCCCAGAACGGCGCAGATACCGGTCATCATCGTCACCGGCATTTCCGGCAGCTTCAAGCACTTCATCGAGACACGCAAGAGCGTACGACCGCCCGTCGCTTACTTCGAAAAGCCCATTGATCGGCAGGCGCTGCTGCTCAAGGTGCAGGAGATTTTCAAGTCCTGATGCGGGGAAAGGATCGCGCCAGAGACGGCGTCACGGAGCGAAAGCCGTTCTCCATCAAAAAAGTGCTGAATCAGCCGGCCGGCATCTTGTTACTCCCCCATGGGAAGAGATCCCGTCTCCTGCACAACCCGCTTGATTCTGCGTGATTCGATTTCTTTCCGTTTTTTTCCAGATTTCTGTTGCTTTTCGATGAAAAGCGTATTATATTCCCGCAAACTCGAGCAGATCCCGTCCCGGTTGTCCGGGACGGATATTTTTTCGAGCGTTTTTGCAGGGATATCCTGAAGAAGTATGTTCAAGCGCATCTTGATCGCCAACCGCGGCGAAATCGCCGCGCGCATCATCCGAGCCGCCGCCGAAATGGGTATTGAAACGGTGGCGGTTTATTCTGAAGCGGATCGTCTGGCGCTGCACACCCGCCGCGCCGACTTCGCATACTGCATCGGGCCCCCGCCCGCCTCGGAGAGCTACTTAAACGTCGAACGCATCATCGCCGCAGCATTGAAATCGGGCGCCGACGCCGTGCATCCCGGGTATGGATTCCTGGCGGAAAACGAAGAATTCGCGCGCAGGGTATCGGATGCGGGACTGACCTTCATCGGGCCGTCCCCCCAATCCATCCGCGATATGGGATCCAAGACCCGCGCCCGAGCCATCATGAAAGCCGCCGGAGTGCCCGTCACGCCGGGGACGGAAGAAGGGATCCCGCCGGATCAGAACGCTCTGAAGATCGCTGCGGATATCGGTTATCCGGTGTTGATCAAAGCCGCCGCCGGAGGCGGAGGCAAAGGAATGCGCATCGTAGAACGCCCGGAAGACCTGATCAAATCTATGGAAGCCGCCCGCCGAGAAGCTGCATCCGCATTCGGCGATCCGGAAGTGTATCTGGAAAAGTATCTCGAAGGTCCCCGCCACATCGAAGTGCAGGTGCTGGCGGATCAGCATGGAAACTGCATCGCAGTCAACGAAAGAGAATGCTCCATCCAGCGCCGCCATCAGAAAGTCATCGAAGAGTCCCCTTCGCCCGCCGTGACGCCGGAGATCCGCCGGCAACTGAGCAAAGCCGCCGTAGCGGCTGCGAGAGCCTGCGGATACTATAATGCCGGAACGGTGGAATTTCTTTTCGACCGGCACCGGAATTTTTACTTCCTGGAGATGAACACCCGCCTGCAGGTCGAACACCCCGTGACGGAAATGACCACCGGCATGGACCTGGTCAAGGAGCAGATCAAGATCGCCGCCGGCGAAAAACTCGAATTGACTCAAGACGATGTGCCCCTGCTGGGACACGCCATCGAATGCCGCATCTACGCGGAAGATCCGCTGAATCATTTCCTGCCTTCCACCGGCAGGATCAAATATCTGCATCTGCCTTCGGGTCCCGGCGTCCGCAACGATTCCGGCATTTGGGAAGGCGGGGAGATCAGCCTGTATTACGATCCGCTCCTCTCCAAGCTCATCACCTGGGGGCAAAACCGCGCTGAAGCGATTTCTCGGATGAAGCGGGCGTTGCGCGAATATCATATCACCGGCGTCCGCTCCAACATCCACTTTTGTCTCTTGGTTATGAATCACCCCGCGTTTGTCAGCGGTGAATTCGATACGCATTTCATCAGCGAGCATTTCGATCCGGCGGAAATCGCCCGGGGCCCGGAAGAACTGCAACGGGTCGCCGCCATCGCCGCCACGTTGGTCCAGCCGCGCAGCCGCGGCGGCTTCGCACCCGACGCCCCGCAAACCGGGGTCGTTTCTCAAGACGGCGGCAAAGAAATCAGCTCACCGTGGCTATTGCTCGGCAGGAAAGCCGCCTTGCGATGACCTTTTAGCGAACCCAAACTCGAATCCGTAAATATGAAATACATCGCTCTAAGCGAAACACAAAACTTCGAAATCGAGGTGCTGAACGATCACACCCTCCGAGTGGACGGCGTCGAGCTGAATTACGATCTGCGGCTCGGATCGCGGCAGGTGGCCGCCGCTCTCGAAGGTGCGGAACACGTCTCCCTCATCCTGGACAATAAATCGTATCAGATGTGGATGGAGCGCGCGAACTCCTGCATCCGAGTCCACATCGCCGGATTCGACTACGAGATCTGCGTAGAAGATGAAACCCGCCATCGTTTGCGCAAACTGACGGCTGTGGATGAACAATCCCTCGATTTCGGACAGGTGACGGCGCCGATGCCGGGATTGATCGTCCAAAGCCTGCCGGGGCCGAAACAGGAAGTGAAAAGAGGGCAAGGTATCATCATCGTCGAAGCGATGAAGATGGAAAATGAGATCCGTTCCCCCGTGAGCGGAAAAGTCCGCGAAATCCGCGTGGACGTTGGTCGGACGGTGGAAAAAGGAGAGATTCTGGCGGTCGTATCGCAGTCTTAAATCCGTCGCCGAATGTTTGCTTTCACAGGCGAAAAATTCATGAACCGTCATTCCAAATCATCATGACGAAAGCAGAATTAGATCAGGCGTTCGAACGCTGGCAGACCGGCGCGCTGCAGAAATTCATCAACAAATCGCCGGAACGGCGCCCAGAATTTCGCACCGACTACGATCTGCCGGTGCCCCGCATCGTCCTCCCGAAAGGCGATGAAATCGAAACCTATCCGGAAAAACTGAACTTCCCCGGAGAATACCCCTTCACGCGGGGCGTCTATCCGAGTATGTACCGCGGGCGCCTCTGGACGATGCGCCAGTATGCCGGTTTTGGATCGGCGGAAGAATCCAACCGCCGTTATCACTACCTGCTGAATCAGGGACAGACCGGCCTTTCCGTCGCGTTCGACCTGCCCACTCAAATCGGTTACGACAGCGACCACCCGATGGCGGAAGGCGAAGTGGGAAAGGTCGGTGTGGCGGTCAGCTCCCTCGCCGATATGGAAGTCCTCTTTCGAGGGATCAACCTGGCGAAGGTCTCCACCTCGATGACCATCAACGCCACCGCCGCGATCCTGCTGGCGATGTACGTCGCCGTGGCGAAGAAACAGGGCGCCGATCTGAAAAAGCTCTCCGGTACCATTCAGAACGATATCCTGAAGGAGTACATCGCCCGAGGAACCTACATCTACCCCCCGCAGCCGTCTATGCGCCTGATCACGGACATCTTCGCCTGGTGCGGGGAGAATCTGCCGTCCTGGAACACCATCTCCATTTCCGGCTATCACATCCGCGAAGCAGGTGCGACCGCCGTGCAGGAAGTGGCGTTCACCCTTTCGAATGCGGTCGCCTACGTGGAAGCCGCTCTGCAAGCCGGCTTGCAGGTGGATGACTTCGCCCCCCGGCTGGCGTTCTTCTTCAATGCCCACAACAACTTTCTGGAGGAGATCGCCAAATTCCGCGCGGCGCGGCGCCTCTGGGCGAAGATTATGAAGCAGCGGTTCCGGGCGAAAGATCCCCGTTCCCAGATGCTTCGTTTCCACACCCAGACGGCGGGTTCCACCCTGACGGCTCAGCAGCCCGACAATAATATCGTGCGCGTCACCCTACAGGCGCTGGCGGCGGTGCTGGGAGGCACCCAATCGCTCCACACCAATTCCCGCGATGAAGCTCTGGCGCTGCCCAACGAAGATTCCGCCCGCATCGCTCTGCGCACACAGCAGATCATCGCCTGCGAATCCGGCGTGACGGAAACCGTTGATCCCCTCGCCGGTTCCTATTACATAGAACATCTCACGGATCAGATCGAAGCCGAAGCTCAGAAGTTGATGGATAAGATTGACGGCATGGGCGGCGCCGTCCGAGCGGTGGAACAGGGATTCTTCCAGAGAGAAATCGCCGCACAGGCATATCGCACCCAGAAGGAGATCGAAAAAGGCGATCGCGTCATCGTCGGCGTGAATCAATTCCAAACCGAAACCGCTCCATTGGAAAACATTTTGCGCATTGACCCATCCGTCGTGGATGCGCAGCTCGCCCGCTTGAAGCGCTTCAAACAGGAACGCGATTCCGCCCGTGTGGATGTCGTCTTGAAACAACTTAGAAAAGCCGCCGCCGGCAGCCAAAACTTGATGCCGGTGATCCTGGATGCGGTGGAGTGCCATGCCACTCTGGGTGAAATCAGCGACGCGCTGCGCCGGCAGTGGGGGGAATACCGAGGCGAAGCCGCTTAAACGCACTATGAGAACCATCTCCCAAAACGCAGGAATTTTCGCGAAGAATATCTACCGTCTTGGCACGATTGCATCCACGCAGGACGCTCTGAAGGAACTGTTCCAGCATGGCGCCGCCGAAGGCACCATTGTCATCGCCCGCGGTCAGACCCAGGGGAGGGGGCGACGGGACAGATCCTGGGAATCCGGCGAAGATCTGGGCTTGTGGATGTCAACACTCCTCGAACCAGACGGTGCGGAAGATCTCTGGAGCTGGGTCCCTCTCTGGGCGGGCATCGCCGCCCGCCGCGCCTTGATCGGCGTGCTCAAAGGTTGGTCGGATTTCAATCCCGAAACGCTCCGGCTGAAATGGCCCAACGACATCATGATGGAAAACCGCAAACTTGGAGGGATTCTAGCCGAACGGGTGCAAAACCGGCAGAACCGCCAAGCGGTCATCCTTGGGCTGGGAATCAATCTGCTGCAGACTCAATCCGATTTCCCACCGGAAATTCGAGAAAAAGCCGTCTCGCTCTTTCAAGTGTCCCATCGAATCTTCGCGCCGGATACGGTGCTGAACAGCATGATCGCAAATCTGGATAATCTTCTGCCGCTCTTAAAACCCATCCGGGCCGATCTGATTAAAGAAATCTGGCTGCAATACGCCTGGGGTTGGGAGCAAAAGCTGCAGTTGCAGAGCGGAACGGATCGAATCGAGGGGATTTTCAGCGATTTGGGGGAACACGGCGAAATTTGTTTGACGGTGCAGAATCGCGGGAAGATCCCCTTCGCCAGCGCGGAATTCATCGAATTGGCGCCATGATATGAACGAATCGAATCCTCTGCTGTTAGCCATTGACATCGGCAACACCAACGTCGTCGCCGGCGTCTTCCGGGGAAATGATTTGATCAGCCACTGGCGGCTGGCGACATCCGTCTCGCGCACCCCCGATGAAGCCTGGATCATCCTCCGCTCCTTGTGCCAGGCGGAAAACGTCTCCACCGACCGGATCCGCGGCGTGGCGATCTCCTCCGTCGTGCCGGATATTACCACGATCTTCCTGGAAATGGGCTGGCGGCGCTTCGGCGTAAAACCTTACGAAGTCCGCGCCAAGACCGCCCCTTCCCTGAAGATTCATTACAAAGATCCGAGCGCCGTGGGCGCCGACCGCATCTGCAACGCCGTGGCGGGCTTCGAAAAATACGGCGGTCCCCTGATCGTGGTGGATTTCGGAACCGCCACCACATTCGACGTGGTCAACCAGGCGGGGGAATACCTCGGGGGTATCATCACGCCCGGCATCGAACTGGCGGTGAAGATTCTGCATCACAACGCCGCCAGACTCCCGAAAGTGACGCTGACCTTCCCGCATAAGGTCATCGCCGATACGACCGAAAAATCCATCCAGGCGGGCTTGCTGTACGGAACGGTGGATAAGATGGAAGGCTTGTGCCGCAGGATTTGTTTAGAATTGGGAGAAGAAGCCCGCGTCATCGCCACGGGGGGGCTGTCGCCGCTGATCGCAGAGCACACCTCTGTAATCCACGCCGTGGAACCCCACCTGGTCCTGGAAGGTTTGAAGATACTGTACGAGCGTCATGCCGACCGATAAGCAGAAAAGACTGCCGACTCCGGCGCCGTTCGGTTTTCCAACGGATGTTCCAATAAGGCGCATGCTTCTTCCCGGAAGCGCCTTTTTCTTTTTCGTCTGGATCTTCTGTCTGTCGGGCTGCGCCGGATCCGCGGGGGAAAAACCGACATTCGCACCCTCCACCCCGCTGAAACTGGACGTGGTCTACCCCCGCTGTGAAGGTCGCGACACCGTCATCGTGATGCCGCGCGTGGATTCCACCTTCGCCTTCGGATCGGTGAGTCCTGCCGGCAGCCGGATTGTCATCAACGGAACTCCGGCGCAGGTCTGGGGAAACGGCGCGTTTCTCGGCTACTTCCCGCTGAACACAGACGCCGCAGAGATCGTCTTTTCTGTCGTCTCGCCCGAAGGAGAAACGCTGCAGAAGACGTTGGCATTGCGGTTTCCTCCGACGCAAGCCGCGCAAACCATACCGGAGCCGCCGCATCCTCTGAACTCCCATTTGCCGGCGCTCCTCACCGTGACTCGGGATTTCGCCGCGATGCGCAGCATTCCGGGAGGCGCCTACACCCTCTTCCCGCCGCGCGGAGCGATCGCACTGGCGGATTCCTTCGTTTCCCCATATTTTCGCGTCCGCCTGAGCAATGATCTGCACGCCTGGGTCGAAGACCGTTTCGTCCAACTGGACACCTCGCGCGCGGATCGCCCGATCCGAAATATCTCCCGCATCGCGGTGAAATCGGAAGGCGGCTCCGAGCGCTTAACTGTTTCTTCGGCAGGTTCGCTGCTTTTTGAGATTCGGGAGGATCCTGAATCGCGGGGCTTGCAGCTGCGCATCTATGGAGCGAACTCGCGCATCAACCGCATAGACTACGATGCACAAGACGAGTGGATTCGCGAGATTCGCTGGCATCAGATCGAAGACGGCGTTCTGGAATTAAACATTGCGCTGGCGAGCCGCCTGTGGGGATACTCAACCGCTTATGAGGATGACGATCTGATCCTCCGCATCCGCAAGCTGCCGCCGATCGAAAAAAAGGCCTTGAGGAACCGCGTCATCGTGCTGGATCCCGGACACGGCGGGGCGCAGCCGGGAGCCGTCGGTCCCACACGGCTGGCGGAAAAAGAACCCAACCTGCGCATCGCCTTGCATCTGAAGACATTCCTGGAAGAAGAAGGTGCGCGAGTCTATCTGACGCGAACGGATGACGATGCCGTCGAGCTGTACGACCGGGTGATTTTTGCCTTGCAGAAGGATGCGGACATCCTTCTTTCGTTGCACAACAATGCGCTCTCCGACGGCGAAAACCCCTTCGTCAAACACGGAAGCGCGGTGTATTACTATCAGCCGTTCAGCCTGGAACTGGCGCGGTCGCTGCACGACCATCTGCTCTCTGCGACAAAGCTGAACGATCACGGCTTATATTATCAGAATCTGGCGCTGGTGCGCCCCACTGAAATGCCCGCGGCTTTGATCGAATGCGCGTTCATGATGTACCCGCCCGAAGAAATGCTCCTGCGGGATGACGCCTTCCTGAAGCGCACCGCCCGCGGCATCGCCGCCGGCATCCGTGATTTCTTGCAGAAACAGCAAAATTAACCTTAACCCTATCCGAAATACGATGCAGAGCGTCTAACAGAAAGACGCGGACAACCGCCAATCAAGTCAGTGGAACATCATGAGCAAATTCATCTACATGTCCCGGGAAGGGATCGAAAAAGTGAAAAAAGAGCTGAAACAACTCCTCGAAGTGGAACAGCCGAAACTTTCCCAGAAAATGGCGACGGCGCGGGAATACGGCGACATCGCCGAGAACGCGGAATACGACGTCGCCCGCGAAGAGATGGATCACCTGCTGCGACGCATCGCCCGACTGCAGGATATCCTCTCCCGCGCCCAGCTCTTCGACCCCAAAGGGCTGAACCCGGAAGAAATCACCCTGCTTTCCACGGTGCAACTGCAGGATCTGAAAAAGAAACGAAAGATCACCTACACCCTCGTCTCCCCTGAAGAAGTGGATATAGATCAGAACCGGATCTCGGTGCAATCGCCGGTGGCGCAGGCGCTGATCGGCAAGAAAGCCGGCGACGTCATCCAGGTAGAAGTGCCTGCAGGCACGCTGGAATTCAAGATCCTCTCGGTTAAAAGAAGCTGAGGTCTTCTATGGTGAACGAAAACACTTCGCCGCCAGGCGAAAAGCCGCCGATCAAGCGCCTCTATCGCTCGCGCAAGCAGAGAATCCTGGGCGGCATCTGCGGAGGTCTGGCGGAATACTTCAACGTGGACGTCGTCGTCGTCCGCGTGCTCTGGATCCTGATCACGCTGTTCGGCGGCGCCGGCGTCATCGCCTATCTCATCCTCTGGGTGATTGTTCCGCCGGCGCCGGATGGCGGCGCTTCCAGCACTTCCGGCGGGTCAGGCGCGGGTGCCTTCTTCGGAGTGGTGCTGATCCTTTTCGGTCTGGCTCTGCTCTCCGCTTGGCATACCGCTCATTTCTGGCTGAGTCGGCCGGGCGTGTGCCTGCCCTTTATCACCCATTTTGCCGACTGGAGCGGCGGCTGGATGTTCTCCGCGATCCTCCCGGGTTTGATCGTCGCCCTCGGTCTGGGTCTCTTGATCGGCTGGCTGCTGACCCGCAGCCCCGCCCTAACCACGACAGGAGAAACGATGGAACAAACGCGACTCTATCGCTCCCGAGATCATCGCATGATCGCCGGCGTCTGCGGCGGTCTGGCGCAGCATTTCAATATGGACCCCACGATCGTGCGCATCCTCTGGGTGATCTTCGGCTTTGCTTCCGTAGGACTGGCTCTTCTCGTTTACGTCATTATGATTCTCGTTGTGCCTGAAGAACCCGTCGCCTGAGGTCATTATGCAAAGAACCGACCGACGCTCGCTGGTGGGCTTCATCCTCTTGCTGGCCGGATTGATCCTATTGTTGGATCGCTGGCAGCCTGATCTCCTCGGTTGGAACACCCTGCTGATCGCCCTCGGAGTCGCTCTGCTCGTCGCCGGCGCCCGCCAAGACCGCGGCGCAATCCTGCCCGGGACGTTTCTCTTCCTGCTGGGCGTGCTGCTGCTGGTCAAACAACAGCACCTAATTTACATCCCCTGGTGGCAGACCTTTCCTTTGATCGTCTTGGCGCTGGGAGTTTCGTTCGTCGTGCTCTATCTCTTCGATCCGCACAGAAAGGGCGTCCTCATCCCCGGAGTTTTATTGATTGCGGGCTCTCTGATTTACCTTAAATTTCCGTATATCTGGGAGGACATTCTCGATTGGTTGGGGCGTTGGTGGCCCATCCTGCTGGTCATCGTGGGCCTGCGCCTCATCTGGAGCTCCACGCGTCTGCCTAAAAAAGATGCACGTTGATCTGCGGATTCGATCGTATCCGAAAGAAAGGATTTCATTGTGTTGCGACGAGAGCGTGTCATTTTAGTCATTATGGATGGTCTGGGGCTCTCCCAGATCCCGAATCACGATTCCAACGCGTTCTATTTGGCTCATAAACCTCACCTCGATAGCCTCTGGCGTTCTTACCCGATGTGTTCAGTGGACGCCTCCGGACGCGCCGTCGGACTGCCGGACGGACAGATGGGCAATTCGGAAGTCGGCCATCAGAATATCGGGGCGGGACGCGTGGTCTATCAAGACATCACCCGAATTGACCGCGCCATCGAAACCGGAGAATTCGCAAAGCTGCCCGCCTTGCAGGACTCCTTCGCCTACGTCCGGCGCAACGGCGCCGTCCTGCACCTGATCGGCTTGCTGAGCGACGGCGGTGTTCATTCCTCTATGACTCACCTCGAAGCCCTGCTGCGGGAAGCCGCCCGCGCCGGCTTGAAAAAAGTCGCCGTGCACGCGCTGATGGACGGCCGCGATACTTCTCCGCACGGCGGTGCGGAATATATCCGACACATCGAATCTGTCTGCCGCGACTTGGGAGTCGGCGGCATCGCCACCGTAACCGGACGCTATTACGCGATGGACCGCGACAACCGCTGGGATCGCGTCCGCAAAGCGTACGAAGCGCTGACCGAGGGAAACGGACGGCGCTACACTTCCGCGGACGAAGCCATCCGAGACAGCTACGCCCGTGACGTCACCGATGAATTCGTGGAACCATCCGTCATCCTGAAAGACGGCGAGCCTTTCGCCTCCATTCGAGAACGGGACGCCGTGATCTTCTTCAACTTCCGAGCGGATCGCGCCCGGCAGATCACCCGCGCCTTTACCCAGCCGGGTTTCGACAAATTCCCGGTCAAACCGATGCAGCTCCATTTCACGACGATGACCCGCTACGAAGAGGACTTCGACCTGCCCGTCCTCTTCCCCCCGCTCACCCTGACACGCATTTTGGGCGAAATCATCGCAGAAACCGGCAGAAAACAACTCCGCATCGCAGAGACGGAAAAATACGCGCACGTCACCTATTTCTTCAACGGCGGCGACGAAAAAATCTTCCCAGGCGAAGACCGCATCCTGGTTCCGTCCCCTAAAGTCGCAACTTACGATTTGCAGCCGGAGATGAGCCAGCCGGAAGTCACGCGCCGAGTGGTCGCCGCCATCGCCGAAGAAACCTATCACTTGATCGTACTCAATTTCGCGAATTGCGATATGGTGGGGCATACCGGAAAGCTGGAAGCCGCTGTAAAAGCCGTCGAAGCGGTCAACAACGGCGTGGAACAGGTGCAGCGCGCGGCGTTCGAACATCAGTACGCCATGATCTTGACCGCCGATCACGGCAACTGCGAGATGATGGTGGATCCCGTCAACGGCGGCCCCTTCACCGCTCACACCACCAACCCCGTGCCGCTGTTCGTCCTGGACCGCGAGCACAAAGTCCGATTGCGATCCACCGGGCGCCTCTGCGACATCGCGCCCACGATCCTGCAGATCCTCGGTCTTCCGCAGCCGCCCGAAATGGAAGGCGAAACGCTGATGCTCGGCTGAAACGATAAGACGGATCGAACCCGCTATGAGATGCCGCAAATCCTGCTTACGCGCCCCGAAAGCAGAAGCATACGCAACGGTTGAACTCTGTGTCCCAAGCGCCGTCATCCCGTTCTTGATCTTCAATAATGGCCCAATCCTCAAGAATTAGACTGCGTCCCACCGTCATAGAGGTGGATCTGCCGCAACGCTCCTATCCTATTATCATCGGTTCCGGAGCTCGCGGCCGCTTCAAAGATTTTTTCCGCGAGTTCGCCCGGGGACGGCATTTCTGGGTCACGGATGAGAACGTGGCGAGCCTCTGGGGCGGCGATCTGGCGGACTTGCGCCAATCCTCACCGGCGGATTGGATAGTGCTCCCCCCGGGCGAAGGACAGAAGAACATCGCAACCGTCGAGAAACTGTGTCGGCGGCTGGCTCGTGCAGGCGTTGAAAGAGACGATACTCTGATCGCCTGCGGCGGAGGAGTCGTCGGCGACATCGCCGGCTTCGCCGCCGCCTGTTATCTGCGCGGCATCGCCTTCGCCCAGATCCCCACCACTCTGCTGGCAATGGTGGATTCGTCCGTCGGCGGCAAAACCGGAGTGGATCTGCCCGAAGGCAAAAACCTAATGGGCGCCTTCCATCAACCCCGCTTCGTGATCGCCGATCTCGATTTCCTGAAAACCCTACCCGAACGGGAAATCCTCTCCGGGTTGGCGGAGGTGATCAAGACGGCGATCATCGGCGACCGGGAATTATTTGCCGATCTAAAGTCCGCGGCATCACGAGGTTTCAAGTTTCACCGATTATACCCGAAATTCGTAGAACGATGTGTTATTTTTAAAACGCAGATCGTCCGGCGCGATGAAACCGAACAGGATGCACGCAGACTCCTGAATTTTGGGCATACGATCGGCCACGCGCTGGAAGCTATAGGCGGATACGACCGGCTGAAACACGGCGAAGCCCTGTTCTGGGGAATGAGCGTGGCGCTGGATTTATCCAGGCGGGCGGGCTTGCTGGAAAATTCCACCTTTGAGGAAATAGAGAATCTTCTGCTCTCCTTTCAGCAGCGCATCCCGCGGATCGAATTCGAACCAGCAGAGGTTCTCGAACTCATTCAGCGCGATAAGAAAATGCGATCCGGCGTCGTGCACTTTATTCTCATCGAAGATATCGCCAAACCCGTCATCTCCGACCGAATTACTCCCAAAAGACTGCTGGAAGCCTTGCGCAGGCTCAGGACGTTGATGCAGGGATGAAGGGATGATGCCAAGCTTTCGCGTCGAATTCTTGACACATCCTCTTAATGAGGAGCATCATGCGATATTGCGACTGCGACAATTTAAAGCCCGGCATGGTTCTGGCGAAGCCGATCTATTCAAACACCAACGAACTCCTGCTCTCGGCGGGCTATGTTTTAGACGCCAAACTGATTGAACGACTGCAGCGCATCATCATCTCGCCGGTTTGCATCGAAGAACCCGGCACGGAATCGGTGATCGTCGAAGAGATGGTGGATGCGGACGTGCTCAACTGCGCGCAGAACGCACTGAAAGATACATTTACAGGAATTATCGAAAAAACCCGGCGTTCCGCAGGCGAAAATATTGACCGGATCATCAACGATGTGCAGAAATCCGGACAGCTGTCGCAATTGAGTCAAGTCAAGAAGGCGGTCACCACCCTGATTGACGAACTGCTCGACAATCTCACTACTGACTGGAGCACGCTCCCCAGCAAGTTCTTTTCCGGAAATCACTTTCAGCACGGCGTGGATACCACGGTCCTCTCCGTTCTCCTCGGCATCCACTTTTCATTCCGCTACCAAGAACTGAAACACCTCGGCTTGGGCGCTATGCTGCACGACTTGGGACTGTCGCTGACGCCGGATTTAATCGAAAAGAAAAACTGCGATTTCACTGCCGCGGAACTGGCACAATACCGTCACCACCCGGAATACGGCGTTGACCTGATGACGGGCGCCGACGAATCCTTATACATCGAGAAGCAGTGCATCCTGCAGCACCACGAACAGCCGGATGGGGAGGGCTTCCCCCAGCGGCTGATGGGATCCGGCGCACCCCCGCTGGGGAATGCAAAACCCTCCGCCGATGCCATATTCCGTTTGGCGGAGATCATCCATACAGCCGACGCCTACTTGAATCTGACCACCGGAGGCTGGACTCATGAACCTCTTAGCCCGGAACAAGCGATACTGCAGCTGGTGTATTGCTGCCCAACAAAACACAATCCGCATATCGTCGCGGCGCTTTCCCAGGTGGTGGTGTTGTTTCCCAAAGGCGCCCACGTGCGGATTATGAAAAACCACAGCCATCGCTACATCGGCTATCGCGGCGTGGTGGCGGAACCCAATCGGCAGGAACCGCATAAGCCGAAACTCGTGCTGATCGCCAACCGGTTCGGCGAAAAGATCAAGCCCGAGCTGGTGGATTTCAAAGATGAAAAATACATGGAGATCAAGCTCGAGCTTTGATATCGCCGAAATCCGCGGGAACTAAAACAAAACTCGCGTTTAAGTCTTGTAAAGCGAAAGATATCATATGCCTGCCATTCTAATCCTCAACGGGCCCAATTTGAATCTCTTGGGTCACCGCGAACCCGAGATCTACGGCAAGGAAACTCTGGAAGACATCTACGCCGCTCTCCGCAAGAAATTTCCTCAGGTGACTTTCCAGACTTATCAATCCAATTCGGAAGGGGCGTTGATAGACCGTCTGCATGAAGCGCGGGGGAAAGTCGCCGGCGTCGTCTTCAATCCGGGCGCATACACCCATACCTCCATCGCCCTTTACGACGCCGTCAAAGCGGTCAATCTGCCGGTCATCGAAGTCCACCTCTCGTTGCCCGAAGCCCGAGAGCCCTTTCGCCGGCATTCCCTCATCACGCCCGCCTGCCGCGGCAGAATCGCCGGTCTGGGGGCTCTGGGCTATCAGCTCGCGGTAGAAGCTTTGCTGCAACTCGAAGGAGGGCGCGATTGATCCTTGCGAATATGATTTGCTCTGAACGATCCTTGCGCCGGGAGGTGGAACCGTGAGTCCGGATATCGCCCACACTCTCCCCGCCGGCAGGGAACGCAATCCGTATCGCGTCTTCCGCTATCAGCCGGAATGCGACCGTGTGGATTGGGATAAAGCGCTTTCCGCCGCGGACAATGCGACTCTCTTCCACACGCACGAATTTCTCGCCTATCACCCCCCAGGCAGATTCGAAAACTATCACCTGATCTTTCGCGTCGGCGAAGAACCGCGGGTGTTAATGACCGGCGCCGTGCGTCGAACAGATCAGGGGAAAACCCTGGTCTCTTATCCGGGCGCATCGTACGGCGGACTGGTTTACCCTCCGGATCTATCTTTCAGCCGCGCTTACCATCTGGTCGAGACGCTTTTGCGCCACGTCCGCGCCGAAGGTTTCAGGTCGTTGACCCTGACTCCCGCTCCTTCCATCTACGCCTCTTTGCCGGCGGATGTTCTGCACTTCCATCTCCTGAAAGTCGGTTTTCGCTATCTGAAGCGCGAAATCACCCAGGCTATCCCCCTGAACTTCCCCGCCGACGACGCCTTCGCCACGCTCTGCAACAAGACGCGCACCGCCATCCGCAAAGCGAAAAAGTCCGGTCTGCACGTGGACGAGGATATCAAGCTGTCCGATTCCAATCTGGAAACTTTCTACCCGCTGCTTTACGACAACCGCAAACGCCTCGGCGTCACCCCCACCCATACGCTCGACGAGCTGAAGCGGCTGCGTGACTTAATTCCGGATAAGCTCTCGCTCTCTCTCGTGAGGCATGGCGAGCGCGCGATCGCGGGCATATTGAACTTCGTCTGCAACCGCCGGGTCCTTCTGATTTTCTACGTCTGCCACGATTGGGAATATCAGGAACTTCGTCCTGTGCCCCTGCTGGTGTACAGCACCATGCAATGGGCACAGAAGCGCGGCTTCCAATACCTCGATTTCGGCACTTCCACCCTGAATATGGAACCCAACTGGGGGCTGTTGAAATTCAAGGAAAATTTCGGTTCGCTGGGTTATTTCCGGGACACGTTCACCATTGATCTATAATTCGTTTCACCCGCATTCAGTGACGTTCGAATCCCGTGAAAATCCTGCTCATAAATCCGCCCCTCCTGTCGCTCAATCCCTATGAACCGATCTCCTTCCCGCTCGGTTTGGGTTATCTGACCGCCGCGCTCGCGCGCGCCGGGCATCAAGCCGCCCTCCTCGACGCCTGCCTGGGACCGGCTCGCAAGATCCCGGGAGACAACCGTTTTCACGTGGGCATAACGATCCCCGAAATCCTCCAGGAAGTCCGCGCCTACGATCCCGAGCTCATTGGCGTATCCGTTCCATTCACCTCCCGGCTGAAAACCGCCCTGGAAATCGAATCGGCTCTGCGCGGCAGCTTCCCGCATCTGCCTGTCATCGCCGGAGGCATGCACGCCACCGTGGATCCGGAAACTCTCCTGAGTCGTGGATTCGAGGCCGTCTTCCTGGGTGAAGCGGAATGGAGCCTGCCGGAAGATCTGGAACGCCGAACCGCCGGAAAACCTGCCGGTGAAGAGGACGGCATCGCACGCTGCGAAGGGGGTGAATTCAAGATCCTCCCCCAAACCCGCCATCCTGTGAATCTTGATGAACTCCCCTTTCCCGCTCGAGATCACCTCTTGCGCGGAAAATTCGAAGACTACTACTCCCGCAGCGGCGGCAGGTGGATCCGCCACGGCAAAAGAGTCGCTTCGATGATCACCAGCCGCGGCTGCCCATACCGTTGCACCTTCTGCTCCGCCTTCCGAGTCGTCGGGCGCAAATATC
>CAZUTK010000034.1:26497-31012 GCA_964623265.1 uncultured bacterium
TTGGATCAGGAGCAAGCAAGTTGCCCTTCCTGGATCGCAGGCGATCGGCTGAAAACGTGCTGGATGAAGTGGACGAACTGGTGAACCGCTACCGAGCCGACGTCATCGCCTTCGAAGACGACAACCTGACCGCCAACCGTCAACGCGCCATCCGGATCTTCGAAGGCCTCGCCGCGCGGCACCCGCGCCTTGCCTGGATGACTCCGAACGGAATCTCGATCCGCACGCTGGATCGCGAACTACTGACGATTATGAAGAAGACCGGCTGCAGATCGGTGAATCTGGCGTTCGAATCCGGCGATCCTTACATCCTGCAGGAAGTTATGAAGAAGGATCTGGACCCGGAAGAAGGGCGTCAGGTGCGCGCCTGGTGCCGGGAAGTCGGGATCGCCGTGAACGGTTATTTCATCCTCGGCATGCCCGGCGAGACCGTCGAATCTATGCGCCGCACCCGGGATTACGCCCTCTCGCTCGATCTGGACGGCATCGGCATCTTCATCGCCACGCCCTTCCCGGGCACCGAACTGTACGAATCCTGCAAAGCGAACGGCTGGCTCATCCCGGAATACGCGCAGGGTGACGCACTCTTTCAAGCGGATCCGGACGTACTCCATCTGCCGTTAATCCAGACTCCGCTTCTTAGCACTTCGGAATTATCGGCATTTTACGCGGACTTCCAGAAGCGCTTCCTGGAGAACTATTACCGCCGCAGACCCTTCGTGCGCTTGCGTTCCGCCGCCGGCAGATGGCTGCGCAAAATGAGGGGGTGGAAGTGAATCGGGCTGCATGGTGGATCCTGTCGGCGGCTCTCTGCGCCCGTTTGCTGCTGGCTTCCTGCACCGGTTTCGGCGATCAGGAAAGATGGATCCCCGCCTACAACGACGAACCCGCGCATTTCCATTACGTCAGGCATCTAGCAGTCACTGGCAGGCTGCCGGTGCAGCGATCTTCCGTGCAGAACTCTCTCGCAGAAGGGGAATACGAATACTACCAGGCACCCCTCTACTACTATCTAGCGCAGCCGGTTTATTCTTTCAGCCGCTGGATTTCACCGGAAGGACGGGAATCTGCTTTTCCCCCGCAGGTTCTCTGGGTGAGATGGATGTCGGCGCTCATCTCGCTGGGAGGCTTGTTGGTGATCTACTCCGCGACGCGGGCGGTTTTAGGCGATGCCTTCACCGCCCTCCTGGTCTTGACTCTGGGATCATTCGGCGGGATACCGCTGCGCTTCGCAAGCTTAGTGACGAACGACAGCCTGCTCTTCGCCCTCGCCGCGGTCTATACGGCGTTGATCCTGCTGACCCTGCAGAGCGGCTGCGATCTGCGCATGCTGATCGCGGGCATCCTCGCCGCCGCCGCCGGCTTGTGGACGAAAACTTCCTTCCTCCTGATTTTCCCGCTCTTTCCCGCTGCACTGTTAGTCGCCCCGTTCTCGGCATCCGAAACTCTACCCCCCCAGGGGAATTTCGCGAGAATCCGGCTGTGGAAAGCGGCGGCGAGCTTCCTGATCCCCCTCGCCGCGATCTCTCCCTGGTTCCTGCGCAATCTGAAACTGTACGGAACCTGGCTGCCGCTCGAAGTCGGATTCGGACCGCCCCAGCTCCTCACCGCCGCAGACTGGGATAGCCGCATCCGGCTCACGCTGAACTACTTCACCCGCTCGCTGGTCTTCCCTTTCGACGATTTCTGGGGCGGCAGGTTGGATCTCCTCATCTACCCTTCGGCGGGATTGCTGTTCCTGATTCTGCTGACGGCGGGATTCCTGTCCCTCTGGAAAATCCGCCGGGATTTCGCGCTCTTCGCGCTCGCCGCGGCTCTCCTGAATCTCGCGGGCTACGTCTATCTCAATCTCCACTACGTGCAAGCGGAAGTCCGATACTTTCTACCGGCATTTCCGTTCCTTCTCATCTGCATCGCTTTGGGCGCACGCAGACTGAGCCGAAACCCCGCAACGGCGGTTTTCTGGGTGAGTCTCTGGGTGGCATCCCCCTGGCTGACGCTGCTGGTGCGCTAACGCGAGTGGAGTGTCGCTTCCGGCGGAAATCATCGCGCGCCAATCCCATCCCCGAAGCTCGCTCCCGCCTCAGAACTTCCTGAACACTCCCACCACTTTCCCGGCGATGTAAAAGCCCGGCGTGGCTCGGTCCACCACGATCGGTCCGAAAAAGCGGTTGGCAGGCTCCAGGCGGATGTGACCGTTATCCGGATAGTAGTACTTCACCGTGGCTTCGTCGCCGATAACCGCCACCACGATGTCGCCGCGCTTCAAGTCGGGCACGGGGCGGGCGAACACCAGATCCCCGTCGAAGATGCCGGCTCCCACCATGGAATCGCCCTTGACCCGCAGAGCGAAGGTGTTGTCGCCGGACAGAAGATCGCGGTCCACCGCCACCACCCCCTCCACGTTTTGCTCCGCCAGCAGCGGTTCCCCCGCAGCGACTCTGCCGACGATGGGCACCGTGTTCATCGCCGGCAGGGAGACCTTCAGAGCGGGTTGCGTCAATTCGATGCCGCGCGACAACATCGGACTGCGGCGGATCTCCCCTTTGCGCTCCAATGCCTGCAAAATGCCCCGCACCCCATTCGTAGACCGGATCTTAAACTGTTCGCCGATCTCCCGGATGGACGGCGGGTAGCCTCTGGCTTGAACGTGCCGGCGGATGAAATCCAGCACCTGCTCCTGACGTTCGGTTAAAGGTCGAGCCATCTCCCACCTCCTGCGGATGATCTCCGCAAATACCTGAACATATATTCACTTTAATATAGTGCACAAATGAACAGAGTGCAAGAGTTTTTTCATTTTTTTATCCAAAATTTTTCGCAAAGCGCGAAACGCCTGGGCTCCACCGGAAGGATAGAATCCTGTTTTCACCGCGCATCGCGTCGGATTCATCAGGCAGAGTTTATTTCTGCCTATTTTGCGCTTCTTCCCAACTTGTGTCCCAGAATGCCGTAAAACTTATGAGTAGAAACATCGCGATACGAGGTGGTAACGAGAGGGGGAACTGAAGCGATATTCAGCCGTAAAAAATTTAGGGGGAAACAATAGGATTCAGGGAGGGTAACGATATGTCATTGCGCAATATTCGCGGCGCTTTGCGCCGACCGGACTATGAAGAGATCCTCGAAACGGAACTGGACCTGGGTAAACCCCGCAAAGAAGCTGAGCGCATCGCGGCTTCGACGGTGCAAAAAATCCGGCTGAAAGAGAACACGCAGAAGAAAAAGTAAATCCATACGCTTTTCCAAGACGGGCGGTGCAGCACCGCCCGTTTTTTTTTGTAAAAAAGTTGGAAATGCCCTTGCGAACGGTTTATCCTGAACGTATATTATTGCATCACTATGCAGTAATGCAATGAATCTGCAATCCCAGAAAATTCAGATGGAAGCGGAGCTGCTCGCGGTCCTGGCGCAGCCGACTCGCCTTAAAATCCTGTATTTCCTGCGAGACGGCGAAAAATGCGCCTGCAAGATCCATCCGTTTATAGAGGAAGACGCCTCCGTCATCAGCCGGCATCTGGTGAAAATGAAGGATGCCGGTCTGCTGGACGCGCGCCGGGAAGGAGTCTCCATCTATTACCGGATCATTGAACCGCGCGTCTTCGACCTGCTGGCGAAAACGGATGAGATCATCAAGACCGCGGCGAAAGAAAAAGCCCGCCGCGCGGAGGAAGTCTTTTCCTGAGGATAATGTGATTTCTCCTGCAAGCGCGTTTCGAAGTTTCATCCTGATCGGCATCACGTTCGCAACGACCGCCGTTCCGGCGCTCTGTCGCCAGAACCAGCATCCGCTCTTCGCGCACTGGACGAACGAAGATGTGATCTGGTCCGCGTCGGACACCCTCCGGCTGCCGGGAGACGGACGCCCGTGGGTGATCGTCATCTTCAAAGCCTGCTGCGCCTCGAATCGCAGCGCCGTGCGCTGGGCGGTCGAAGCTCGGGAGCGATACGGCGACCAAGTGGGTTTCTTAGGGGTAAATACGGACTATGCGCGCTCCTTGTCCAAAGTAACACCCTGGCTGGCGGCGCAAAAGACGAATTTCCCCGTCATCCAAGATCCTTCTCATACCCTTCTGAAGGAATTCAGAGTGATCGCCGTCCCCACGCTGATCATCCTCAATCCCGAAGGCGAGGAAATCTACTCACTGGCTGGATTCCGCGGCGTGAATGATAAGATCATACGAGACGTCCTGGCAGCCTACTCCGACGAAAAAGATCCGTAACACGGGCGATCGGTTCGGACCGCTGCCGACGAAGCGGCTCTATCTCAGAATCGAATGGATCCAAACTTGCACCCAACTCAAATTGTATTCCAGCCAATCGGCGTCATCCATACTCCGCACCGGATCCATATGGGAACCCCCATCCAACCCTATGCGGCGAAAGACGTCGCCGGAGAAATCGAGGTTTTCCCCTCCTTCCGAGAGGCGCTGCAGGATCTGCATGGATTCGATCGAGTCTGGCTCCTCTACTGGCTGCATCAAGCGAAGTCTTTTTCGCCGCGCGTGATCCCCT
>CAZUTK010000035.1:0-30945 GCA_964623265.1 uncultured bacterium
ATAGGAACCTGATCTTCATCCATCCTTACGATGATGACGCCGTCATCGCGGGGCAGGGGACGATCGGCTTGGAAATCATTGAGCAGTGGCCCGACGTGGACACCATCCTCGTGCCGATCGGTGGAGGTGGTTTGATCTCCGGCATTGCTGCGGCGCTGCAGCATCGGCGCGACGTGAAGATCATCGGCGTCCAGGCGAAAGGCGCTGACTCCGCTTTCAGATCCCTGCAAGCGGGAAGAAGAATCCGCGTCCACGATTCGGCGACTTGCGCCGACGGAATCAACGTCGCCGAAATCGGAGAACGTGCATTTCAAATTCTGAAGAACGGGTGGATCCCGATTCTCACCGTTACGGAAGATGAAATTAAAACGTCGGTCACCGCGCTCTGCCAGACGGCGAAGCTGGTCGTCGAACCGGCGGGGGCTGCTGCTGCAGTCCCCATCATCTTTCCGCGCAGCGAACTGAAGCGGAGCAGGCGCGTTGTCTGTGTGCTGTCGGGAGCGAACGTGAACCTGTCTGCGTTCGCGCAAATCCTGACATCTCATTGTGAGTTGCCGACCTGAAAATGAGCGAAATCTGCTATCGAGTCCAGGATTTAGGCTGGAACGGTTCCGGCGTCGCGCGCAGCCCGAACGGCGGAGTCGTGATGATCTCCGGCGCGTTGCCCGGCGACGTCGTGACGACGCATCCGGCGCAGAAGACAACCCGGAACCTGATCTGCGCCGCCCTGAAGGAAATCCTGACCCCCTCGCCGGATCGGATCGAACACCCCTGTCCTCATTACGCCGAACGCTGCCCCGCATCGCCTCTGGGCGCGATGAAATACGAAGCGGCGCTCGCATGGAAGTGCAGGCACTTCAGCGAGACGATGCGCCGGATCGGCAAACAGGTTGCGCAGGATTTCTCTCCGCCTCTGACAGCAGATCCGCTATGGGGGTATCGCAACCGGCTGGAATTGCATTGCTTTGCGCATCGCGGATCCATCCGCTTCGGATACCAGAACCGTTCCGATCTAATTCCGATCGAAAACTGCCTCCTCGCCGCCGAGGAAATACAAGACGCGCTGCGATCCCTTCGTAAAGCCTGCGCTTTGCATCACAGGTGGGGAAAGTCCGAACTGGAAGACATCTCCCGTCCCGATCGTCTTCCCCGCCTGATGCTGCATCGCAATGGCTTCGGGGGAGTGGTCTGCGTCCTTTTTTTGCGGCATTTCAACAGCGAAATCATTGGCGGCTTTCGGGATCTTTTGCGATCGGCGGATTTAGCCGGGTGGCAGATCCGTCATGTACGGGATCCGAAAATCCGGCATTACGCCTCCCATATCATTGCGGAAGAAGGGGATGTCTCCATCGCCTTTCCCGTCGCCGGCGGAGAAGATCTAATCGGGACTCCGCTGACTTTTTCGCAAGTCAATCCTGCCGCTGCGCGGAAGATGATCGCTGGGGTGCTCGAACTGCTGCCCGAAAGCGGATCGCTCCTGGACTTGTACGGCGGATACGGCGCCTTTGCGCTGGCGTATGCGGCGTCGAAGGGCGGGCGGGCACGGGTGATCGAGTCATCGGTTGATGCGGTGGACGCGGGGAAAGCATACGCAAAACGGCGGGGATTGCCGGTGGAGTATCAGCTTCTTGATCTGCGCGGAGCGGCGCGGGCAATTCTGTCAGATGAAGAGTGGGACGCCGCATTGCTGGATCCCCCGCGGTCGGGTATGCATGATCCGTTAATCCAGCTGTTGAATCTATCCGGTCCCCCTCGATTGATATATGTTTCTTGTCATCCGGCGGCGCTGGCGCGCGACCTGGAGCGGCTGCAGTCGTATCGTGCTTCCGAATTCATCCCCGTGGACCTCTTCCCCCAAACGTCCGACCTCGAGACCATCGCGGTTCTGAAACGCTTCTGAAAAAACGCAGTCAAAAGCAAACATTTCGAGGAAATTAACGAATTATTAATAAAATCCTTCGGTTTGGAACCGAGACCGCCTCAAATTCATAACGCTTTTTCTGGACAAAGCACAAAAGATTGCTTACATTGAAACCCGCACGGTCTGTCCACCGGCGAAAAATGCCAGGGATCGAATGAGTATGGACAAAAACTTTCGAATTTATCTCGACGCCACCATCTTCCGGGGATGCGACGATCCGGAATACGAGAAATGGTCCTGGTCGCTCCTGCAAGATTGTCACGATGGTCTATACAAGCCGGTCATTTCGACCCTGGTGGAAAAAGAACTGGAAAACGATTCCAAACCGGTGCTGGACGCTTTCGCGGATTTGTTGACCTGTAAACCGAGGATCATCCCGCCTTCCGAACGAGCGGAAACCCTGGCGGATCTTTATGTCGAAAGAAAGATCGTACTGCCGGATTTCCGTAAAACTGCGTTGCATGTAGCCTTGGCGACGCTGGAGGAAGTGGATGTTCTGACCAGTTGGGATTATGGCAATATCCTGCATTTTTTCCGGGTGCGCAAATACATCACGGCGAATCTGGAATTGGGCTTGAAGCCGATCCAGATCCGTTCTCCGCGGGTGCTCGCCAGCTATGAGCTGAAACAGGCGCAGGCCGCGTTGAAAATCGCTTCCGGGTGATGCGGAAATTGATCTGGGGAGGGGACACCGCGCCAAGTCGGCGCGCGTCTATCCCTGCAGGCAATCCGGTTTTCGGATTGCCTTTTTTGCTTTCTGTGTCCGCTGGAATTGAGCTTGACTGATATATCTTTTCATCCTTATTATATTGGACGCGTTTTATGAGCTCAACAATGACGATTTACTCCGCCGCCATTCTTTTGTTCTTGGTGATGGATCCGCTGGGCAACGTGCCGGTCTTCCTGTCGGTGTTGAAGGACGTGGCTCACGAACGCCGGCGCAAAATCATCATCCGGGAACTGCTCTTCGCCCTCCTGCTGCTCTTGATGTTCCTGTTTTTCGGGCGGTTCATATTGAATGCGCTGAACATCAGCGAACCGTCTTTGAGCATCGCCGGCGGAATCATCCTCTTCCTGATCGCGCTGAAGATGATCTTCCCGAGTCAGGAGGGGATGTTCGGATACGAATTGGACCGCGAGCCGTTTATCGTGCCGCTGGCGGTCCCCCTGCTCGCCGGACCGTCCGCTATCGCCAGCGTGCTGCTGCTTGCGACCCGCGAACCCGACCGGATGTTCGACTGGCTGATCTCGTTGATCTGCGCCTGGATCGCCACCGCGCTGATTCTGGTCGCGTCCGGCTTCTTAAGTCATGCCTTGGGGCGAAGAGGCTTGACCGCCATGACGCGTTTGATGGGAATGATCCTCACCACGATCTCCGTCGAAATGTTTCTGGACGGCTTGAAATTATATCTCTCTTGAGGGACGACGCGCAAACGTTTGCCCTCATAAAAACTTCTGCGTTCTGTCTATTGACAATTTCGGTTTTTCTCATTATATTGGCGTGCGAAGATCATCGCAACGATCAAACACGCTCTTTAAAAGATCATCATCTTCCGCGGTGCAGTTGCTGAAAAGGGAATCCCGTGCAAATCGGGAATGGCCCCCGCCACTGTAAGCGAGGACGAAGGCGGACTGATCGCCACTGACCGGGTGGATCTGAATGCAGGTCGGACCCACTGCCTGTAATCAGGTTGCCCGGTTGGGAAGGCGTCGCCCGAGGTCGAATCGCAAGTCAGGAGACCTGCCGCGGAAATTCAGGACCGCATCCTTCGGGGTTTAGGGATGGCGCCGATTTCCGCGCGCACTCCCGGATGGATAGGTCCATCCGGGATTTTTCGCTCCAGGACGGTCCGGTATTCAAATCCAAATTGCAGAAAGGAAATGAGTATGCGCAACATGTACGTCCTGGGCATCATCGCCCTCCTGCTGATCGGTTGTTCTTCATCCACCGATTCCCCCTTTGTCCCCTCCACTTCCACGATCTGGGTGGTCAACAGTCTGGGGGAGACTCTCTCCAAAGTGAATCCGGATTCCGGCAGCGTGATGGTCAACGCCTTGCCCCTGGGTTCCGCGCCGAACGACATTGCCGTATTCAAAAACCGCGCCTATGTCGTCAATTCCCTGTCCAACAATGTCCAGATCCTCGATCTGTCCACCGAACAGACGATCGGCACGATTGAAATTTATCTCGGGCTCAATCCCTACAACATTGTCGTGGAAAGCGAACAGCGCGCCTTCGTGTCGAACTGGTTGACCGGCAATGTCTCCGTCTTAGATTTGACAGCGGCAATCGAAACGGACACCCTCACGACCGGCGGCGTCCCGCAGGGTCTTTGCATCGCAGGAGGGAGACTGTTCGTCACGGATGTGAATTTGGATCTCGTGCAGTTTACGTACGGACCGGGGCGGCTGCTGGCGTACGAACTCGCGACGCTCGGATTCGTGGATTCCGTCGCGGTCGGCGTCAATCCGCAAGTCGTCCAGCCGGGCCCGGATGGGAACCTCCACGTGGTTTGCACGGGCGAGATCGGCGCCGGCGCCGGTCAAGTCACAATCGTGGATCCACAGACATTGGACATTCTCGAGACGATTCAGATCGGCGGATCTCCGGGGTCGCTGGCGTTCAATTCGCAGGACGTCGCTTACCTCGGTTCCGTCGCTTGGCTTGGGGAAGGCTGGCTGCTGACCTACGACGCCGTGACGCACCAGATCCTGCGCGGGACCTCCAATCCCATCCTTCTGCCCTCGTCCGCGATGGATGTCATCTGCGGCTGGAATGATCACATCTTCGCCGCCTGCTTCAACGATGACGCCCTCGTAGAATTGAACGAAGCGGACAGCCTGGTGCACACCTATACGGTTGGCGACGGACCGGTCGCCGCCGCAGTCTATGACAGCGGGAATTAATCCGTAAGTACGAATGTAGAGAGAAAAAATGCTTGACTAAAAGCGTTGAATTGAATATATTATTGAGTCTTGGCGGCGTAGCTCAGTCGGTTAGAGCAGCGGAATCATAATCCGCGTGTCCGGGGTTCGAGTCCCTGCGCCGCTACGGAGTGTAACGTAATGCGCTGTAACACAGCGCATTTTGTTTTTTCCGGCTTGACAAGGCGGCTTGGAAGGCAGTATATTGACCGGTAACGTCGCTTTCATCCGTCCCGAAGACCTATGTTTCGCATCCTCTTCCTTTGCACCGGCGGCTCCGGCAGGAGCGCTATGGCGGCGGCTTTCGCCCGGCAGTTCGCTCCCAAGCGCGTGGAAATCCTCTGCGCCGGCGACAAACGCCGCACCATCCACCCCTACGCTCTGCAGGTTATGGAAGAGGCGGATTCACCGCTCGATTCCGCGGAAGTAACCCCCTTACACCAGATTGCGGATAATCCGCTGGACGTCGTCGTCACCCTCTGCAATCAGGCTCTGGAAATCTGCCCGGTCCTTCCCGGATCGCCGGCGCGCATTCACTGGCCCTTGCCGGATCCGAAGAAGCCAGAACGCGGATTGAAAACCGCGACTCTCGACGATTTCCGCCGAGTCCGCGACGAAATCCGGCAACGGGTGCGGGGCTTATTTCAATACGGCTTTCTGGATTCCATCCTGCGAGTGCGGCTGACATTTAGCTCCCTTCTGGACAATCTGACCGACGGCGTGATGGCGCACGATCTGGACCGCCGCATCTACTATTTCAACAGCGCCGCGCAAAAAATCACGGGTTTTTCCTATTCGGAAGTGATCGGGCGCGACTGCCACGAAGTCTTCCCTGGACGCTTCTGCGGCGGAGATTGCTCTTTCTGTCTGGACAGAGTAAACATCTTCACCCGAACTCGGTACCCGCAGACGTTCCTGCGCCGAGATCAGCAGCGCCGCGAACTGGAGATGTCCGTCGTCCCCATCCACACGCCGGACCGTGACGTCATCGGCGCTCTGATCATCTTCCGCGATATGACCGAAGTCCTGCAAATCCGCAGGAAGTTAGCCGCCAGCCGGGGATTTCAGGGGATCATCGGCAGACATCCGTCTATGCTGAAGATTTTTGAATCCATCCAGGAGCTGGCAGACGTCAAAGCGCCGATCCTCATTCAGGGGGAAAGCGGCACCGGCAAGGAGCTGGTCGCGATGGCGCTTCACAATCTGAGCTCCCGTTCCGCCGGTCCTTTCGTACCCGTTAACTGCGGCGCTCTGCCGGAAGGGACACTGGAAAGCGAGCTCTTCGGGCACGTCCGCGGCGCCTTCACCGGCGCCATCCGAGATAAAAAAGGGCGCTTCGAATTGGCGGAAGGCGGAACGATCTTCCTCGATGAAATCGGGGAAATCTCCCCATCCTTACAGGTGAAACTTTTACGTGTCTTGCAGGATAAAACCTATATCCCCGTGGGCGGTGAAAAAACCGTTCAAGCGGATGTGCGCGTCATCTGCGCTACGAATCGGGATTTGAAGCTCCTGACTCGTCAGGGCTTTTTCCGCGAAGACCTGTATTATCGCCTGGCGGTGGTTCCACTACATCTCCCCGCCCTTCGGGATAAAGCGAGCGACATCCCATTGCTCGTGGAGCATTTCATGGATAAATTTTCAGCTGAAAGCGGCAAGACTTTTCGCGAAGTGACGCCCGCGGCTCTCGAAAAACTGATGAAATACCGCTGGCCCGGCAACGTCAGAGAACTGAGTAACGCTGTGCAATACAGCATGATCAAATGCCGCGGCGATATCCTCGATATCCAGCACCTGCCCGAAGAAATCCTCCAGGAATTGGATTCCGTCCCGTCGAATCCCCGCGGGCGCCGAGCGAAAATTGATGCCGCTGACTTAAAAGAAGCCCTTCGTAAATCTGGTAACAACCGCGCCGAAGCCGCCCGCCTGCTGGGCGTCAGCCGTATGACGCTCTACCGCCATCTGGGAAAAAAATTGTAACACGTAACCCAAGTGTAACGAAATAATGGGACAGATGCGAATTCGTTCCATTTTTATATCCTAATTTCTTTCCTCGGCCGCACAAAATCAAGTATTACCCATATCATTCGCAGCCCTCTGTCCGTCTGCAGCGTTCTCATCCTCTGACGATGAAGTGTAACGAAATTTCGTAGTCGCTGTTCCCTCCCGCAATCGAGAGACGTTTTTTAATTAGATAAATAATAAGCATATAGAATCCCGACGGAACGCTCTACATCCTCGGCACGGATTTTGTCCATTCAATGGAGGGAATTGTATGGGATGATGGCTGTGTCGAAATCCTACAATCTAAATATCATCCGAGTCCTGCGCCTGACCCGCGATATGATGCTGTTGGCGGATCAGGGGGATACCTGCCGTCCGGATCGCAGCTGCGGCGTCCTCTACGGCACGCTGCGAGACACCGCCTATAAACTGCGGGAACTCGCTGAGCAGGAGCGGGTGTTGCACCAGCAGACCGGCGTTTGGGATGTTGAAGAGCAGTAAATTCGGGGATGTTATGTCCGTGGAGAGAAAAATCCGCAACAGTACTGTGCGTCTGATAAAAGGGGATATCACCGATCTCGAGGTGGAAGCGTTCGTGTTTTACGCCCGTTCAGACTTAAAACTGGGGTCGGGATACGGAAATGCAATCGCCGTGCGGGGCGGACCTTCCATTAAGAAAGAGTTGGATCTAATGGCACCGCAAGATGTCGGCACTGCGGTGATCACCTCCGCCGGCAATCTGAAGGCGAAGTACATCATCCACGCGGTCGGCCCGAAATTCCAGGAAGAAAACACGGAAGAAAAACTGAAGAAGACTCTGCAGAGCATCCTGAGACTCGCGGAGGAGAAGGGGATCAAACAGCTGGCTCTTCCCCCCCTGGGAACCGGTTTTTACGGCATCCCGCTGCCGCTCTGCGCGGAGATCATGATCGCAGAAATTCAGTCCCATCTGCAGAATGGGTCGAATCTGCAGGAAGTCATCCTCTGCGCGTTGGATACCCGCGAATATGTCCCCTTCCAGAAACGGCTTGAAGGCTTGAAATAAGGAAAATCCATGAGTCCATTGCTCCACTTTGTCGAACATCCGTTGCAGGAATTTGCGCTGGCCCTTATGGGTACGATTTATATCCTGCGCATCCTCTGGCTGCTGCGTTACCCGGCGGGGCGCGATCGGCAGGCACGCACCGGTTCGGCGAAGACCGGTCCCCGCAAAGGGATTCTCTACTCCTGGGCGAATATCGCGATGCCCTGGGAGATGGAAAGCGCACGCAAGCAGCCCTTGCTGTACGCTCAGTTCGTGATCTTTCATCTGGGGGTCGTGTCCGCCATCGGCTTATCCTTCATCATCCCTTACGCGCCGCAACTGCTGAATAGCGGTGCGCTCGTGCTGGTTCTGCAGATTTCCACCGGTGCGGCGTGCCTAGTGGGGATCCTGCGCTGGATCCGGCGCCTATCCCAACCTGTTATGCGCGCCATCAGCTCGCCGGATGACTACTTCTCGCTGGCGCTGCTGACGGTTTGGTTCTTCTTCGCAATGCTTGCGGCGCCGAATTCTCGGCAGCACGGGGAGACAATCCTCATCGTTTATTTCATGATGACGGCGTTCTTTCTCCTGTATGTACCCTTCAGCAAGATTTCGCACTATCTCTACTATCCCTTCACGCGGTATTACTTCGGCAAGACGATGGGACACCGTGGTGTATTTCCTCTGGTGAAGAGCCGGATGCCGGACGCGAATCGCGGGTAAAATACAGCAAATCCTGAATCCTTGGAGAAAAATGAGCGGCGTTCAAAGATCCCATAAAGCGGAAAAAGTGCTGGCGAGGATGGGACAAAAACTCAACCGCCAGATGGTCGGCTCTCTTGCGGCTTGCGTGCACTGCGGGTTGTGCACCCAATCCTGCCACTACGTGCTCACCCACCCGGACGATCCGACTTTCGCTCCGGCGTACAAAGCGGATCAGATCCGTAAGCTTTTCAAACGGCATTACGACTGGACTGGGCGCGTCATCCCCTGGTGGGTCAAGGCGAAGAGTATATACACCGACGAAGAACTGCACGAATTGATGGATACCGTGTTCGGAAAGTGCACCAACTGCCGCCGCTGTTCCATCAACTGCCCGATGGGCGTGGATTACGCGACCTTCAATCGCATGGCGCGGGGACTGCTGGTGTCGGTCGGCATAATGCCGGAAGGCGTCGCTGTCGTCAGCAAGGATCAGTGGGAAATCGGCAATCAGATGGGTGTCTTGAAGGAGGATTATCTGGAGACGCTCGACTGGCTCTCGGGAGAACTACAGAGCGAGCTGGGCGATCCTTCCGCCGTCATCCCGATTGACCGACTGGACGCCGATGTCGTCTATTCGATTAATCCCCGCGAGGTGAAATACGATCCCCGTACCATCTCGGATGCAGCCAAGATCTTCCACATCGCCGGCGAAAACTGGACCATGCCCAGCGAAGGCTGGGATATGACCAATTTCGGCCTCTTTTCCGGAGATGACGATTTGGGAGGCGCCGTTGCCGCAAGACTGTACGAAAAAGTGGAAGAATTGCGCGGAAAAAAGCTGGTCATATCGGAATGCGGTCACGGCTATCGTTCCACCCGCTGCGAAGGTCCCAACTGGGCGAAGCGCGACGTGACTTTCGAGATGGAGAGCTCGGTCATCACAATGCTGCGCTATATTCAGGAAGGACGCATCAAAGTAGACCGCTCCCGCAATTCCATCCCCGTCACCTTCCACGATTCCTGCAACAACGCCCGCAGTTGCGGCTTGTTCGAAGAACCGCGGGAACTCCTGCGTTATGTGACGACGGATTTCCGGGAAATGTATCCTAACCGCGCCGAGAACTTCTGCTGCACCGGCGGAGGCGGCGCGATGTCTATGTCGGAATATACGCCGCGCCGATTGAAATCCGCGCAGATCAAGGCGAACCAGCTGAAAGCCACCGGTGCCAAGATCGTGGTGACATCCTGCCACAACTGCGTGGACGGCTTGTCGGATCTGATCCGCCATTATAAATTGGATATGAAAGTCGTCCAGCTGGTGAACCTGGTGGCGGACGCTCTCATAATCGAAGAAAGAGTCGTAGTGCCGATTGAGAAGGAAGCCGTTGCGGTTGCCGCGGTGGAATCCGATTCCTCCCTGCGCGGCCGCAAAATCCTCGTCGTGGACGACGAGCCGGATATCCTCACCTTCTTCGCGACCGTGTTGTCGGATCACGGAGCCGTCGTCACTTCAGCGGCGGACGGCGATGAAGCCGTTGCCTTGGCGCGCAAAGAAAAACCGGATCTGATCACGCTGGATATCTCGATGCCCGGAAGAGACGGCGGCAAGATCTTCGAAGAGCTGCGCAGTGACCCGGATCTGGCTCTGGTGCCGGTCTGCATCATCACCGGCAAGCCGGAACTGCGGCGCTTGATCTACGACCGTCCGGTCCCGCCGCCCGAAGGCTACCTCGATAAACCGGTGGATGAAGAGACCTTGCTTCGGAATATCCGCAAAATCCTCGAACTGGTGGACTGAATTTCATTTTTATGCGCGCTTCACCTGCGGAGCGTATCAGCGTATCATGGAACTGCCATACCAACAGTATTTCGACGCCGTCCCCGGTTATCTGACCGTTCAAGACCGCAATTTCAAGATTATCACCGCAAACCAGCGCTTTCGCGAAGATTTCGGCGCCTACGAAGGCCGTTGCTGCTATCAGGTATACAAGCATCGCCCTGAAAAATGCGAAATCTGCCCGGTGGAACGCACTTTTCGCGACGGCTTGCGGCACAGCAGCGAAGAGCAGGTCAAATGCCTCGACGGCAAGACGGTCTCCGTCATCGTTTACACGAAACCCATCCGCGATGAAAACGGGGAAATCGTCGCCGTGCTGGAAATGTCCACGGACATCACGGATATCAAAAGTCTGCAGAAACAGTTGCGGGAGAGCCAAGAGAGGTATCGTCTCCTGTTCGAAGAAGTCCCCTGTTACATCTCCATCCAAGATGACGACCTGCGCATCGTTGACGCCAACCGCAAATTCCGGGAAGATTTCGGCATCCCCTTCGGCAGCAAGTGCTACGAGATCTACAAACACCGCACGGAAGAATGCCGCCCCTGTACGGTGAGGCAGACCTTTCAGGACGGGAAAATCTACGTCCACGAAGAAGTGGTCACCTCGCGGCAAGGGGAGCCGATCAACGTGCTGGTTCACACCGCGCCGATCAAGAGCGCCGACGGCCGCATCCTGAGCGTGATGGAGATGAGCGCCAACATCACGCAGATCCGGCAATTGCAATCCCAGCTCACCTCTATCGGCTTGTTGATCAGCTCCATCTCGCACGGACTGAAAGGCTTGCTGAACGGACTGGACGGCGGCATCTATCTGGTCAATTCCGGTCTGCAGAAGGACGATTCTGCGCGCTTGAAAAAGGGCTGGGAGCTAGTGCTGCGCAACGTGAGCCGGATTCGCAATATGGTGCTGGATATCCTTTATTACGCCAAGGATCGCGAGCCGAATTGGGAGCGTATCTCCCCTCGTGAGCTCACCGACGAATTGATGTCGCATTTTGTCTCCAGATCCGTCGAATTGGGCGTCGCCTTGTCCGTGGATCGCAACGGATCAGAAGCAGATTTCGAAGGGGATGTCAAGGCGATTCGCACTCTGCTGGTCAATCTGGTGGAAAACTCACTGGACGCCTGTCGTCTGGATCAGAAAAAAGATCATCACTTCGTGAAAATTCACTTCGAAGGAGCTCGGGATGAAGTCCGTTTCGTCGTCGAAGACAACGGCATCGGGATGGATCGCGAAACCTGCGAGAAAGCCTTCAGCCTCTTTTTCTCGTCGAAAGGCGCGGAAGGAACCGGTTTGGGTTTGTTTATCTCCAACAAAATCGCGCAGGCACATTCAGGAAATATTAGGATCGAATCGAGCGAAGGGCAGGGGACCCGCTTCATCGTCACGTTGCCGCGAATGCGGCCTCCTCCTTCGCTGAAAAGCCCTGATACTCCAACACAGAACCAAATATAAACACTGAGGTTCCCTGATGGCACAAGAGAAAAAACTCATCCTGATCATTGACGACGAACCGGATACCGTCACCTACTTTTCCAGCTTACTCGAAGACAACGACTTCCGCGTGCAGTCCGCCGCCGACGGCAAGGACGGCTTGGAAAAAGTAAAGGCGCAGCGTCCTGATCTAATCACGCTCGATATTTCTATGCCGGAACGCTCCGGTGTGAACCTCTATCGGGAACTGAAAAGCGATGAACGATGGAAATCCATTCCGGTCATCATCGTCACAGGTATTTCCGACGACTTCAAGGATTTCATCTCGTCCCGCCGGCAGATCCCCCCGCCGGAAGGATATCTTTCCAAGCCCATTAACCCCGAAGAGTTCATCAGCCTGGCGAAAAAACTGTTGGACTGAGACGCTTTCAAGATTGTCGTTCCCTTCTATGGAACGCATTCAATGCACGTTTTGACTGCGTTCCGGGCAGTGGATTCATCATTAGCCTCTCTGCCTGGAACGAACAGCAAAACTGCTGCGCGTCGCTAAACCGTATTTTCCTTCGCAGCCTCTCCAATCCCCCCTATAACCTCATCTCCCTGCGCATTTTTTTCCTCTGTGTGAATAGGATCACAAGAAGCCTTGAAGAAAGTGCTGAATAGCTTGTTTTCCCCTAGGTTCTCCAATATCTTGAATCCGTTGAAATTAAGCAGTCGTTGTGCAGGTTCTTGGGGTGATTCCCTACCTCAACAGGATTTCAATCAACGGATAAACGATCAGAAATGCGGAGGAAGAGCATGAAATCAGCGCGTCTGCGCCTGAAAACCGCGGTCTGTATCCTGCTGTTCGCACTGCCCGGGATTTCTCTCGCGCAGGGCGGTTCTTCGATTATGGAGAAAATCGTGGCGCTCGAAGAGAAATTGAACCGCCTCGAGGCATCTCAAAAGAAGGATTTGCAGGATCTGAGAACGAGGATCTCGCAGCTGGCGCAAAGCGAAAACCGTTCCGGGGACCCGCTTGCGGCTGCCGCCTGGCATGATTCCCTGCAGAGCATCCGTGCTGAATTGGATCGGCTTGATCAAGAAGTGGAACAAGCCAAAACCAGCGGGGACCTGTCGGAAGAAACAGAACTGCTGAAGACGGCTGCCGCGGAGTTGCACGAATTAGTCCTGAAACTCCGGAGCGACGAGAAGACGAAACCGGAACCGGAACCCTTTAAGAACGTCACGGCGATCGCCGCAGACGCCAAGCCGCCTGCATCTGAAGCCGTGACGAACAAATTCAAAGCGAAATTATACGGCTTCGTCAAGTTCGAAGCGATCTATGATAACACGGAAGTGGCGCAGGGGGATTGGTACCTCTACGTCAAACCGGGGAATAGTCCGCAGGCGGAACAGGACGTCTTCACGATGAATGCCCGACACACCCGCTTCGGTTTCAAGTTCGACGGTCCTGCTTTGAAAAACGACGGCAAAGTGCAGGGCTTGATCGAGGTGGACTTCGCCGGCGGATTTCCCAATTCCGCCACAGCGGCTCGCCAGCCGATTCTGCGGCTGCGCCACGCCTGGGTGGAGCTCAATTACCCGAAATGGGAAGCCCGATTCGGGCAGGATTGGGCGCTGATCTGCTCCCCGTTCCCCAATACGACCAGCTTCGTGGTCGGCGCCGGCAAAGGAAACCTCTGGATGCGCTATCCGCAGATGACGTTCACCTGGAAGCAAGAACCCGTCAAACTCGCCTTCAGCCTCAATCGTCCTATGGCGGGCAATGTCAAGTATGAAGACTACGCCGGCGGCGATTTCGACCCCGTGGACGACGGTGAACGCACCGGGTTGCCCTGGCTGATGTCGCGCTGTTGGGTGAAACTGGGAGCGGCGACCCTTTCCGTATCCGGTCATTACGGCCAGGAACAGATCAACGACCTCTCCGCCAAGCCTCACGACGTGGATACATATTCCCTCAATGCGGATGCCGTCGTCAATCGAGGTCCCATCTCGATCACAGTGCGCGGTTTCTATGGCGAAAACCTGAACAGCTTCTTCGGCGGCGTCTTCCAGGGATATACGCGGGACTCCACCGATGTCCGCAATATCGCCTCGATGGGCGGTTGGGCGCAGGTGATCTACAAAATCAACGAGGACTGGGCGGCGACCCTCGGCGGCGGAATGGATGATCCCGATGACGACGATCTCACCGCGGGAATGCGTTCGAAGAACGATTGGGTGTTCGGCAATGTCGCCTACACCGTCCAGAAAGCTCTGACGTTTATGCTCGAAAGCGCTTATCTGAAGACATCCTACTTGCAGGGCGAAGCGGGCGACAACCTGCGCTTTCAGTTCGTGACGTACTACAAATTCTGAAAACAAACGAATCCAGACGTAACATAGCGGCAGGCGAAAATTCAAGATTTACGGAGATTCGACAATGACGATCAATAACTTGAAGCTGTCCTACAAACTGTCCGGGCTCTGTCTGGGCATTCTCCTCTCGGTAGCGCTGATTTTCGGTTTTGTCGGCATTTCGAGTATCACAAAGGAAGGCGAAAGTTCTCAGCAGGCGAGCCTGACGCAGCTTGAAAGGGAGATCCAGAACCTCAAGCAAGTGATGGAAGAGGGACATAAGAACCGGCTGCAGGATCTGGTCAACGCGGCGGCGTATTCCTTGGATGTTCTAAATCAGCGCGTTCTGCAGGGGGAACTGAGTCTGGCGGCGGCGCAAAAAGAGGCGAAGGAACGCATTGCAGCGCTGCTCTACGACAACGGCAAAGGCTACTTCTGGATCAACTCCGACGATCCCACCCATCCCATTATGATTATGCACCCCACGGTCCCCAGCCTGAACGGAAAAGACATCGGGCAGTTTGAGAAGAACGGGCAGGTCATTATGGCGGAAGGGACCAACACGCCGATGTTCCAGGAATTCGTCCGCGTGTGCCGCGCGTCCGCCGACAACAGCGGTTTCGTGCGCTACCCCTGGCCCAACCCGCTGAACCTGAGCGAGTGGCTGCCGAAAATGTCGTACGTGTATCGCTACGAGCCCTGGGGATGGATCATCGGCACGGGCGTGTACATTGACGACATCGAAAAGGCGGTCAATCAGAAGAAAGCGGAATCCGAAAAGCTGGTCGCGGAAATGAGAGCGGAGACGCAGCGACGCACTAAAAGCGCTGTCTGGGTGATGGTGATGGCTTCCATCGGCACGATCCTCACGATCGTCATCGTCCGCAGCATCGTCAACCCGCTCCAGCGCCTGCGCGACGCCGCCAATTCGATCGCGCAAGGAGACCTCTCCGTGGAGACCGAGTTCCACAGGAAAGATGAAATCGGGGATCTCGCCAATTCCTTCAACGAGATGACGGAAAACCTGAAAGCCAAGGCGCAGGCCGCGGCGCAGATCGCCGAAGGCAACCTCGACACCCGTGTGAAAATCGCTTCCGAAGGCGACGTCTTGGGCAAAGCTATGGAGACGATGGTCGCCAATCTGAAGCGCAGCAGCGATGAAGTCCAAGCCGCGCTGGCGGATGCCAGAATGAAAGTCCAATATCTCAACAAGATCCCCACTCCGGTGATGATCGTGGACAGAGATATGACGGTTCAGTTTATCAACGAAGCCGGCGCCGGAGCGGCGGGATCATCTGTGGATGCCTGCATCGGGAAAAAGTGCTTCGAATTATTAAGAAACGCTCACTGCCAGACCGGTGAATGCCGCACGGCGCAAGCGATGCAGAAGGACGGCATCTTTTCCGGTGAAACTACGATCACGGCGAGAGGGCTGAACCTGCCCATTCAATATACCGGTGCCCCAGTGAAAGATGAAAAGGGTAATGTGATCGCTGGCATCGAATATGTGGTGGACATCACCAAGATCAAGCAGGTCGTCAACGAAGTGAACCGTGTGGCGGAAGAACTGATCGAAGGCAGGCTGTCGGAGCGAGCTCAGGTCGGATCCGCGGAAGGGGACTACAAGCGGCTGGTGGAAGGATTCAACAAGGCTGTGGACGGCATCCTCGAACCCATCAAGGAAGCGCTGCACTGCCTAGAAGAGATGGCGCGCGGGAATCTGACCGTCAGCGTGAGCGGCGATTACAAGGGAGACCACGCCAGAATGAAAGAAGCCTTGAACAAGACCCTCGAGTCGTTGAACGACATTCTCAATCAGGTCAACCTCGCCGTGGATCAAGTCGCCACCGGTTCCCGCCAGGTCTCCGATTCCAGCCAGGCGCTGTCGCAAGGCGCCACCGAACAAGCCAGCTCGCTGGAGGAAGTGACCTCCTCGATGACGCAAATGGCGTCTCAAACCCGCCAGAACGCCGAAAACGCGACCCAGGCGAATCAGTTGGCTTCCGCGATGCGCAGCAGTGCGGAGCAAGGCAATCAGCAGATGCAGCAGATGCTGGCTTCGATGTCGGAAATCAACGAATCCTCCAGCCAAATCAACAAGATCATCAAAGTCATAGACGAGATCGCCTTCCAGACGAACCTCCTGGCGCTGAACGCCGCCGTGGAAGCCGCTCGCGCCGGCGTCCACGGCAAGGGCTTCGCCGTAGTGGCGGAAGAAGTCCGCAACCTGGCTCAGCGCAGCGCCAAAGCGGCGAAGGAGACCACGGAGCTGATCGAAGGATCGGTCAAGAAGGTGGAGAACGGCACCGGCATCGCCAACGCCACCGCCAAGGCGCTGGAAGAAATCGTCAACGGCATCACCAAGGCGACGGATCTGGTCGGCGAAATCGCCAGCGCTTCCAATGAACAGGCGCAAGGCATCGAGCAGATCAACGAGGCTCTAGGGCAGATTGATCAGGTGACCCAGTCCAACACCGCCAGCGCGGAGGAAAGCGCCGCCGCCGCCGAAGAGCTCTCCAGCCAAGCGACGCATTTGAAGCAGATGCTGACGCGGTTCCGCTTGAAAGGACAAACTGCCGCAACTCGATCCGCTTCGCTGTCGTTCGAAGACGAGTCACCGCAGGAATTGGATCGCATGGTGAGAGATCTGGAGAGAAGCCAGATGGCGCCTCCGGTTGCATCCAGTCAGAAGAAAGTGAAGAGCATGAAGACGAATCGTCACCCCAGACCCGCCGACGTGATCGCTCTGGATGACGACGACTTCGGCAAATTCTGATGATCCCTTCCTTCACCGAGCGGCGATAGGAAACTGTCGCCGCTTTTTTTGTCCCGCCCCGCCTGGTTTCTCGGATATAATGTGAAAAATGATACAATCTTAGATTTTTGTTGCTTTCTGCGTTTTTTTTGATTAAATTGTAAGAGCAATCAACGGAGTCATCACAAAGGAGAAGAGCATGCTGAAAAACAGATTCATGCTCCTTTCGGCCTTGCTGACAGGTTGGCTAACTCCCCTGATCGTCGTGGGGCAGCCTTCTCTGCACGGTTCCTTGTCGGGATCGCTGGGGCCTGGAGCATACATCGTGGACGGGGATTGTCAGGTGCAAGCGGGCAATACGCTGACCATCCAACCCGGAACCACTTTTCTGTTCGCGGGGCACTATACTTTCAATGTCTATGGACAACTCAACGCCGTCGGCACCGAACAGGATTCGATTCTGTTCGTGCGTCGGTATCCGACGGAAGAATGCAAACACGGCGGCATCCGCTTTCAAGCGGGTTCTTCTTCCAGCAGTTCGTTGGCATACTGCTGGATAGACTTCGCCAAAAACATCACCTATCCGAACTACTACGGCGGCGGAATTTACGTGCAGAACGCCGGCGTCAGCATCGCAAACTGCCGCATATCGAACTGCTACGCCACTTCGGGCGGCGGAATCTACGTCACCGGCGCCGCCGTGACGCTGGACAATTGCATCTTCTTCGCCAACACCAGCGGCAACGGCGGGGGAATCTACCTTTATAACGCCGGAAATTCCGTTGTGCAAAATTGCATCCTGGCGAAGAACGGTTCGACCAGCACGTGAGGAAGCTGTGGAGGCGGCGGGATCCGCTGCGAAAATTCTCAAAATGTGACCCTCACCAACAACTTCCTCATCGCCAACACCGCCGTCTATCGTGGCGCCGGCTTTATGGCGATCAACTGCAACCCCGTCCTCATCAACAACACGCTCACTCGCAATCGCTGCACCTCGACCAGCACTTCTGCGACGGGAGCGGGCGTTTGCGCCTATTCCCCGGCGACGATCAACGGCAGAAATAACATCGTTTACGACAACTTCGCCACGACGTCGCCGAATTACAGCGGGACGGTGTCTTTCACCTACTCCTGCGTCCAGGGCGGCTTGTCCGGGCAGGGCAACATCAGCTCCAATCCGCTGTTCGTCAATATCCCGCCGACGGGCTACTGTTTCCTGAGCCAGGTGGCGGCGGGACAGTCCCAGCAAAGCCCCTGCGTGAATGCTGGCGACCCAGGTTCAGCTATGGTGGACGGCAGCACCCGCACCGATATGGTGCCGGATGCCGGAGTCGTGGATATGGGCTTTCACTGGATCCACACTCTGACCGATGCGTTGCCGGATTTGCGTCTGGAAGATGATCTGGAAACTGGAACACCAGCAGCGCAGCCGCGCGAAGAAGGAGCGCATTTGCGCGCGGGGAACTACCCCAATCCCTTCAATCCTTCCACGACCATCACGCTTGAGATGTCCGAATCCGCGCCGGTCGAGCTGACGATCCTGGATGTCTCCGGCAGAACGATCCGGAAGCTCTATCAGGGCATTCTCAACCCCGGCAGCCATGATTTCCTGTTCGATGGAATCAATCTGCCCGCCGGCATCTATCTTTACCGTGCGCAGTCCGCGGGGAAAACCATCACCGGCAAGGCTTTGTTGATCAAGTAGAATCGCAGAAAATAACTCGACTCCGTTGAAAAAGCGGAAGCCGATGAACGGCTTCCGCTTGTATTTTTGTCGCTGGAAATCTGTGCGCTGAAGGTTGATTCTCAGCGCCGGACGGCGCTTCGCCTCAGCTAATGCCAGGCGGTTGCGAGCTTCACATCGCCGAAATTCGTCAATCGCACCAGATTCTTCCTGTCCAGTTCGTAATAGTATATATCGCTCATCCCCTTTTCATCCTCCAGCACCAGGATGAAGCCGGAGCCGTCCTTCGCCCAGCCGAAATCCAAGATTTGATCGTACCCTTTCGGCATCGCCAGCAGCAGGCGGGGTTCCCCGTCGGGGACTTGATAACCCCAGATGCCGACTTTGCCCTTTTCGCGGTTCAGGTACGCCAACGTTCCGGCGTCCGGCGAGAAGCGGGGGCGCCCCAGATTTCCTTCGATCTTGCGGTAGGCGTCGTTGGTGGGGTAGCGGTAGATCCCTACGCCGCCGAAACCGGATCCCAGAGTGGCGGCGGTCCAGCGTTGGTCGGGAGAGCTGTCGGGCAGATGTCCGCGGATGCCCAGCGAGCGGTTGCGGATCAGGGGGCGAATCGTCTCCCAGATTTCAGTCTCCAGCGTGTCTTCCGGCACCTTGTGCGTGAAGACGACGCGGTTCGGCATCGAAGCGGGAGCGGGCTCCGTCGTGAAATGATCCACCGTCCACTGCTGAATCCTGCCGCCGGATTTCGACACCGTGAAGAGGTCGCGAAGAACCTGAATCCCCTGCCAGTCGGTCCGCAGTAACAAGCCGGTCCTGACTTCCCGCGAAAAGCAGATCGTTTCCGGATCAGACCAGCAGAGACTCCCCACATCCCCGAGCTGCGTCAACGGCTTCCACTTCTCGGCGCTCTCCAGAATGTAAACATCCCCCTGCCGTAAAAAAGCAACCGGATATGGATTGGCGATGCGCGCCTGAGCGCAGGCAAACGCGGATATCACACCGGCGAAGATCAGTGTAAATTTCTGCAGAAGTCGCATATTCATACTTCAGATGGAAATGTCGCGCTCTGAGCGGCGGATAACTCCTCCAACCAGGCGATCCACGGCTGCACTCCTTCGCCGGTTCTTGCGGATATGCGAATGACCGGCAGCGCCGGATTCACCTTATGAACGTTCTCTTCGTATTTCTCGATGGATGCGCCTAACGCCGGCGTTAGGTCAATCTTATTCAGCAGGCACAGTTTCGATTCGCGGAACATCAATGGGTACTTCAGCGGTTTATCCTCGCCTTCCGGCAATGAGAAGACGACGACTTTCGCGTTTTCTCCGATATCGAATTCCGCCGGACAGACCAGATTCCCCACATTTTCGATGAAGAGCAGGCGGATCTGATCCAGAGGCAGAGCGGAGAGCGTCTGGCGGACGGCGGCTGCGCTCAAATGGCATTCCCCCCCGAAGGATTCCGTGTTGATCTGCACGATGGGGACATCGAATTTTGCCAGTCGTGCGGCGTCGAGTGTCGAAGTGATGTCCCCTTCGATTACGCCGCAGGCGATTCGGTTTTGCAGGGCGGTGAGCGTTTGTTCCAGGATGGCGGTCTTGCCGGCTCCCGGGGAGCTCATAATATTGACGGCGACGATCTGTTTTTTGCGCAAATCATTGCGGGTTTCCTCCGCGATCTGATTGTTGGCGGCGAGGATATTTTGCAATACGGTGATCTTCATGGTAAAACCTTGTAGTCATTCTTCTGTCGGTAGCTTCCAATTATACTCCAAATGAGTATGATTCTATTTAGAGATGAATCGTATCAAGACGATTCATCGGTCTCGATTTCTATGGCAGATAAATCCAGTTCGGAACCGGACTGCAATTCGATATCCCCCGAACCGCAGTGTTCGCAAATGAAGATCGGATCCTTCGGCTGGAAGGGCGCCCCGCAGGTTCGACAGATGCCCGCGACCGGGGTGTGTTCGATCTGCAACCGCGCGTTCTCCAGCAGGGTGCCGACGCGCAATGCCTCAAAAGCGAATTGCAGACTGTCCGCCACGACGCCGCGCAGAGCGCCGATGCGCACGGATACGGCGGTGACTCGAGCCTTCGGATAGCCGGCTCGCGCCATCTCCGATTCTACGAGTTCCAGTAATTCTGCGGCGATGGCGGATTCGTGCATGGCTTGAAGCTACGCTTCCGGATCCTTCGTGATCAGCGCGATGATGGCTTTATTCCAGCCGTCCGCGCCCGGTTCCCGGGTGAAACGCATGCCGCGCCTGCCCACCTGCTCGTCGAATTTGCCGTCCCCTCTGCGGATCAACACCGGAATGTCTACCGTGTACAATATTCGCGCGTTCTGCGCGGTGTCGCACAGCCCGATGCTGACAATGGATTTGTGCGGGAATTCCTCTCGATACAATTGCGCGATGAATAATACGGCGCTGCCTTCATCGTGGTCGCCGGTCAGGATGAAATTCCGACCCCATGGTGAGATTCGTAAGCCGGCGTCCAGCGCCTTCCGGGCGATGGCATCAAAATCCTCTGAACCGCTCTGAAGCAGAACGGGTTCGCAGTACTGGAAGGATTGCGCTTGCGTGAGCTCTTCCGGACTCAGAACCGATCCAGCAGGCGTCGAGATTTCGGACAATTCTGAATAACCGTAGATCGGAATGCCGAGATCTTCGCGCAAGGATCGGATTTTATTAAGGATCGCGGCGCGATCCAAACCCAGCTGAATCACCTTGAAATCATCTTGAGTCTTCTGGTATTTAAATTCGATCTTGAAAGTGTTAGGGGGGACGTAAACAGCGGCGCCGTGCTCGACAATGAAGGGGTCATGATGATCCAACGCCTTCACGAAGGGGAGAACGGCTTGCGATGACTGCACGGTGCTGAGAATCAAGGGAATCTCACGACTGTGCAGCAATTCCAATGCCGGAAGGATCTTGGGGAGATAGCTCAATTCCGGATCGAAAATCGCTCCGTCTAAGCCTGTGAAGACCAGGTATTGTTCCTGCGGCGCCTTCATAGAAGCCTCCTGGATGGATCCCACCTTTCACTGAATCGTTTAAAGTTCGAATGCATCTGGAATAATCTAAACAATTTCATCGCAATGTCAAGCCTTTAATGTGGATTTCCATTTAAAACACGCCTTCTCTGATCGCTTTAAATCCTGAATATCACTTGCCAAGGCTGCTTTTTTTTGGTATTTTATAGCAGTGCAATTCGATGCCTGCGATGAACGAAAGAAATGAAGATACCGGATCCGCCGGGAATGTTCCCGACTTCCACCTGCCCGTCATCCCGCTGCGGGATGTGGTGATCTTTCCCGGCTCTGTCTATCCCTTGCTGATCGGCAGACCGAGCAGTCTGAAGGTGTTGGAAACGGTGCTGGAAAAAGGCAAGCAATTGATCCTTCTGGCGCAGAGAGATCCTTCGCTCGACGAAGTCGCTCCCGATCAGCTTTACCGTGTGGGCATTGTCGGTAAGATCACGCAGCTCCTGCGGCTGCCCAGCGGAATGACCAAGGTGTTGATTGAGGGATTGAGCCGCGTGCGGATTGTTTCTCTGACCTTGAGCAACGGGATGCTGCTGGCGGATGCGGAACGGGTCATCCCCGCCGTTTCGGAAGGGAAACGCCTCGAAGCCGCCCAGCGCCGCGCCGCCGCGGTATTTCGCGAGTACGTCGCGAGCAATCCCACTTTACCCGACGAACTGCTGCTGCCCCTCGAACGTCTGAAACAATCCCAGGCTGTCGCCGACTACATCTGCGCCTATCTCGAATGCGATTATCGCAAGAAGCAGACGTTGCTGGAGATCGCAGATCTCTATCAGCAGTTTCTCGCCGTCACCCACTTGATGAAAGAGGAGATCGAGATCCTGAAGATCGAAAAATCCATTGATCACCTGACGCGGGACAAACTCTCGCGATCCCAGCGGGTGTATTATCTTCAGGAGCAGATGAAAGTCATCCGCAGAGAATTGGGCGAGGAAGTCGAAGAAGAAGATGACCTTTATCTCGAGTATCGAGATAAGATCAGCAAAGCCCGGATGCCGCGAGAAGCCAAGCTGAAAGCCATCGAAGAGCTCGATCGTCTGAGCGGGATGGCGGAGCTGTCGCCCGAAGCGACCGTGGTCAGAACTTATCTCGACTGGCTCTGCGCCCTGCCCTGGTCAAAGCGGACGAAGGATACCCTGGATATCAATCGCGCCGCGAAAATCTTGGACCAGGATCATTACGGCCTCGAAAAGCCCAAAGAACGAATCCTCGAACACCTTTCGGTACTGAAACTCGTGGAACGGATGAAGGGACCGATCATCTGCTTCGTGGGACCGCCGGGAGTGGGGAAGACGAGTCTGGGGCACTCCATCGCCCGAGCGATGGGCAGAAAATTCGTCCGGGTATCGCTGGGCGGGGTGCGGGACGAAGCGGAAATCCGCGGTCATCGCAGAACGTACATCGGAGCTCTGCCCGGGCGGATCATCCAGTCAATGAAGAAGGTCGGAGTGAAGAATCCCGTCTTCCTGCTGGATGAAGTGGACAAAATGAACGCCGACTTCCGAGGGGATCCCGCCGCTGCGCTTTTAGAAGCTCTGGATCCGGAGCAAAACGCGGCTTTTCTCGACCATTACCTCGACGTGGAATTCGACCTTTCGGAAGTGCTCTTTCTGACGACCGCCAATCACGAAGAAGGCATCCCTGCGCCTCTGCTCGACCGGATGGAGATCATCCGACTGCCCGGTTACATCCGCACCGAAAAACTGGCGATCGCGCAGAAGTTCCTCCTGCCCAAACAGATGCGGGCTAACGGCTTGAAGCACGACCAGTTGACGCTGTCCCGCGAAGCGATTCTGAAGATCATTGATGAATATACCCGCGAAGCCGGCGTCCGGGAACTGGAACGTCACATCGCGAAAATCTGCCGCAAAGTCGCGCGCAAATTCGTGGAAAGCGCGAGTCATTCTAAAGTGACGGTCAATGCCGCAGGTCTCCGCAGCTATCTGGGGGTCTCGCCGTATCCCGCACGCCGGAAAAAAGCCGGCAAACAAGTGGGAAGAGCGACCGGATTGGCTTGGACTCCCGCCGGCGGGGATATCCTCTCGGTGGATGTCACGTTGATGAAGGGCAGAGGCGAATTAATCCTGACCGGACAGCTCGGGGATGTGATGAAGGAGTCTGCTCGAGCTGCGTTGTCCTATCTGCGGGATAAAGCGGCGGATCTCGGCTTGGATCAGGACTTCTTCAAGGGCAGGGAGATCCATCTCCATATCCCGGAAGGCGCGGTGCCCAAAGACGGACCTTCCGCCGGCATCACCATCGCCGCCGCGCTCTACTCCGCCGTCTCTGGCAAACCCTTGCCTCAGGATATCGCTATGACCGGGGAAATCACGCTGCGGGGCGAGGTGCTGGCGATCGGGGGGCTGCCGGAAAAATTGATCGCGGCGAAGCGATTCAAGATGAAGAAAGTCCTGATCCCGCGGGAAAATCTGCCGCAGCTCTCCGAAATTATGCCCGAAGTCCGCCGCGGCTTGAAGGTCCTGCCCGTGGACAATCTCGATCAGGTCTGGGAAATCTTCAACGCCGAAGCATGAAAGCGAGGTACGAAGCCCGGTTCATCGGATCCTCAATGAATCCCCTCGCGATCCGGCGCAACCCCTTGCCGGAAATCTTCTTCCTCGGCCGATCGAATGTCGGCAAATCGTCTCTGATCAACTGCCTGCTGAACCAGAAGAACCTGGCGAAGACCAGTTCCACTCCGGGAAAAACCCGGCTTTTTTTCTTCTACGAGGTGAAAAACCGCTTCCTCTTCGTGGATCCTCCGGGTTACGGCTATGCGAAAGTGTCCGCCGCCATCCGCTCACGATGGGTGAAAGAAATGGAGCGATACTTTCGCAAATCCGAAACCCTGTTGGGCGTGGTGCTGATTATGGATTTCCGCCACGCACCCACGCCGATTGACTTCGAGATGGCGCAATGGCTCGCGGAAAGCAGCATCCCCACGGTCTATGTGCTGAATAAGGCGGACAAGCTCTCCCGCGGCAGGCGCAACGAAATCCTCGCCCGTTTGCGGGGCGATTTCACTTTCCCGAATGCGGGGGAGTTCATCCCATTTTCCGCGACCGGCAAAAACGGCCGTTTGGAGCTCTGGCAGGTGATCGAAGCCTGGGAGCAAGATGAAAGACTACACCGCTGAATCTATGCGACCTCTCTGCGAGTGTGCTGGACGGTTGATCGAAACGTGATGCAGGGATGGAATTGAACAGGGATGTTTCCGATTTGACGATGCGGATCGAGAATCTGGCGGATCGCTTCCAAAGGGATCTCGAAGAGCGGCGCGCCGCGTCCGGCGATCTGTCGAAAGGAACCGCTTTGCGCAAAGTCGTCGGGACGCTCTGCCTGAGCGCCCCTGCAGAGATTTTGGATGCGGTCGGCGCGATTCCCCTCCGCTTGTTGTACGCCGGCGAAGAAGACGAACTGCGCGGCGGGCGATTCTTAAGCGCAGATTCGTGCTCGTTTTGCAAAGCCGTCCTCGGCGGCTTGCACCGCGGAACGATCCGCTATGACGCCGTGCTGGGTGCCACCACCTGCGATCAAATGCGGCGCAATCTGGAGATCATCGCCAGAGATCTGAACCTGCCTGTCTTCATATACAATTCGCCCCGATCCGCAGACAGCGGTATGGCGCGGGAATTCGCTCATTCGGAGCTGCTGCGAGTCGCCGCGGGAATTGCGGATTGGCTCGGCGTCCGGCTGGATGAGGATGCGCTTCGCTCCGCGCTTCGTGAACGGCGGAGTCTTCGCGAGTGGCTGCGTTCTCTGCGCAGCGCCGAAAAAGAAGGCTATCCATTGATCAACGGGAGGGAATTTCTCGCGCTGACGCGCCTGTACGCCTCCACTTCCCTCGAGTTCTTTCGCGATAACCTGCCGCAAATCGAAGCCTGGATTCATAAGCGTTTACCGGTGTACGCTTCGCCCCCATTGCGCATCGCCCTGCTGGGCAGCTGCGTCGGAGAAGGGGATGATCAAATTGTCCGACTCGTGGAGGAGTCCGGTTCCGCAGTGATCCTTTACGACGCCGTTTGCACCGGCGAACGGATGCTGCTGCGAAATGCTGAAGAAGACGACCCCTTCGCCGCGCTGACAGAGCTGTATTACGATCAGATCCTCTGCCCCTTCCGCAAACCGAATGACGCGCTCTTCGCGCAGGTGAGCGAAGAAGCGGCGCGCCTGCAAATTCAGGGAGTGATCTACAAGACCTTGAAATATTGCCATCCCTGGGGGTTTGAAGCCCGGCGCTTCAAAGAGCGCTTGGGACTGCCCTTCCTGCATCTGGATCACGATTATTCCCCTTCCGCCATCGGACAGATGCGCACTCGAATTCACGCCTTTCTCGAACAGCTCCGTCTCCGCCCTTGAAACATCCTTCATCCGCCGGAAATTTCCTTTTACAACAATCCGGATGATTCATACTTGAAATTCCGCCGCCTTCGCAAATAATTCTTGCTTTTTCTGGCTTCTCTTCGTAATTTATGATAACCGAAAGAACCTGAAATTCAACTTGCTCGCGAGGTCCTGATGAAAATGCAAGTCTGGTTGTCGGGTTTGATCCTGCTCGGAATCGCATCGCCGCTCTCTTCTCGAGCGGAGGAGCTCTGGAAAACGCTGTTGCGATCTTCCGGCGGGATTGAATCCGCGGTGTGGGATGTTTCCGGGGATATCCTCATCCTCGAACAGGCGAAGTTCACGCGCCTGTTTTCTCCTCAATTAAATGCGAATTCGCGGGATCTGCCCTGGTCGCAGAGAGTCTCGCTTTCGCCCGGCGGACGAGTCTATGCTCTGATCACGTATGAGGGGGTGAAGGAGGAACTGAACGCCGCCGAATTGACGCTCTATACGGCCGCCGATGTGCCGATCTGGTCGTTGTCGCATCACGAATTGAACGACATCTATCCTCTGGATGACGGTGCGGCGGTGGCGGTTCGGCGCAATATCAACATTCCGGAAAACACGCTCTACTTCTTTTCTGCGGGAGGCGAGATCCTGCGCCGGTTCGAACTGCCGGCGGTGAGGGAAATCTGGACGAGTCCTTCTGCGGATCGCATCCTCGTCAACAGCGGCAGAGACGGTGCCATCCTGTACAGCGCCTCCGGAGAAGAATTGCTGCGGTGCGGTTCCGCCTACCGGGCGTCATTTTCCCGCGACGGCCGCTGGCTCGCCGTTCTCTACGGCAATAAAGTGACGATCTTTCACGATGCCAGAGCAACCTATACCGGCGAAATGGGCGGCGAAATCGTGCGCGGAGTATCTTTCGCGCCGGATAACTCCTGTTTTGTCGCCTTCACCGATCACGCCTTGTATCTGCTGAAGAATCCAGGCGGTGAGGTACTCCGGCAGCATGTGATGGATGTGGATTCTCAGCTCTCTTTCACCAGCGCTGACGTCAGCCGGGAAGGCGCTTATATCGCCGCGGGAATCGAAAGGGACCTCGGGGAATCCGTCATCGGTCCGGAACGCCATCCGGACGGAATGGTCGTGATTTACCGGGGGGATGGCGTCGAATGCTGCCGCAGAGCGGTGAGCTATTCCCGCTGGAACACCACCACGCCCCGAGTCGTTTTTTCGCACGATGGCAGTCAGATCCTGGCTCTGACGCGGGATGAAATTATCACCGCTCCCCTGGAAAAACTCTGCGCTGAAGGAGGTGAACGATGAGACGGGATCTTCGCTGGGTCATGATCGTCGCGATCGTCACCGCGGCACAGCTTCCGGTCGGCGGAGCCGACGCCGTCCCCTGGATGTATCAGCCCACCAATCAACCGGGATCTCTGGGGAACAATTATTATGAATATCAGAACTACGGCAGCTCCGCTTACTATCATGATGGCATTGACGTGCTGAAATCCACCGGCGGAGTGCCGGTTTACTCCGTCTCCACCGGCTGGATGACGCACGAAACCGCGGGCACGATGTACGGCGGTTTGATGATCGGCGATCAATATGCCGCCGGTGCCACGGGGTGGCTTTATTGGCACCTGCCCAACTCCACCTACCCCTTCAACGTCGGCGATCGCATCAACGAAGGGGATTACATCGGCGATATCGCTTACTGGTCGGTGTACAACTTCCACCATGTCCATTTCAATCGCGTCGTAGGTACAGGAAGTCTGCCCTGGAATTGGTATACCTCCATTGACAATCCCTTAGATTATCTGATTCCGGGCACCGATCCCCAGGCGCCGGTCATATACAACGCTGTGGGCACGGATCTGCTGGCGTTTTGCGTGAACAACACTTCCACCTACCGCAGTCCCAACGCCTTGAGCGGCGATCTCGACATCATCGCCAAGGTCGGCGATCGGTTCTGGAATAACCAGTGGGAAATCATCCCGTATAGAATCGAATACGCCATTCTGAGCCCGCTGGTGAACGATCCGCATCTGGCGTTCCTCTTCAGCGGCTTGCTGGCGCCGGATAACACCATCAACGTCGTCTACAAGGACGATTCCGTCTGCAATACCGGCGGCAACTACACGGAGCGCAACTTCTTCTTCATCCTGACCAACAACGACGGAGATTCGACGGTGGAGTCCACGGATGCCGCGGGCGCTTGGCACACGGCGGGTTACCCTTCCGGCACCTACACGATCCGCGTCACCGCTTCCGACGCGGGCGGCAACGTCGTGGCGGATTCGATGAATGTGACCGTGCAATCGCCGGCGCCGCAGAACGTATCCGTGACGATGACCCCCACCAGCTCCCTGCAGATTCCCGCGTCCGGCGGATCCTTTACCTACATCGTCCAGATTCAGAATCTCGCTTCCTCGACGGTGACTTGTGAAGGTTGGATCTTAATGACCTATCCGTCCGGCGCGACTCAGCAGATGCTGCAGCGCAATCTCAACCTCCCCGCCGGCGGATCCATCACCCGCAATCTGACGCAGAGCATCGGCGCCAATCTCCCCAACGGAACTTATCATTACGATGCGAAATTGGGGTATAGTCCTTTCAATGTGTGGGACAGCGATGGATTAACCTTCACGAAGGGCTTGGATGCGTCTGCAGGTGGGATGCGGGTGAAAGAGACGACTCTGAGCGGTTGGGATGAGGATCCGATTGCAAATGTCCGGATGAACCCTGTCGCAACTGCGTCTGCGGCTGAAATCCGCGCCTATCCGAATCCGTTCAATCCGGAGACGGTCCTCTCCTTCACGCTTCCAGCGGCAGCGCAGGTACGTCTGGAGGTGTTCAATCTGTCCGGTCAGCTTGTCGCCCAGCTGGCTCAGGGCTGGCGCCAGGCGGGGACTTATGAAGTGACGCTGGATGGGTCGAACCTATCCGCCGGAGTGTATGTCTATCGTTTCCGCGGCGGGGAAGAGGCATTGAGCGGGAAGCTGTTGCTTTTGAAATAATCCGCGGACGGCGCAAGAAATAAAAATAAAAAGAGGCTGACCTTGCAGGACAGCCTCTTTTTTATTGAGTTCCACGCTATTTCAGGAAGATCATCTTCTCCGTCGCCGTGAAGGCGCCGGCAGTCAGGCGGCATAGATAGACGCCTGACGGTAACTGCGAAGCGTCGAAGACGATCTCGTAGTGACCGGCTTCATACCAGCCGTCCGCCGCTTTCGTAACCAATGCGCCGGAGATGCTGTAAATGCCGAGTTCCACGCGGGATGCCTGCGGCAGAGCAAATCCGATCGTCGTCTTCGGATTGAACGGATTGGGATGAGCTTTTTCCAGAATGTAACCGTTCGGCAGATCTCCCGTCGCGAACAGCGAAGGATCTTGGAAGCTCTCGCCGTCATTCTCCCAGCTCGACACCGGAATCCCGTCGCCGGTTGCGGATTTCTGGAACGGGAAGCTGTCGCTGTCCCAGATCGTCCCCGGATAATCTCCGACGTACCCGTTGTAGAAATAGTTCCCGCTGGGAGCGCTGCCCGGGACGTTCTGCGTGCGCTGGCGGCTGATGGTCATGGAACCCGGCAGCGTCAGCGCGATCGGTCCTAAGACGGGTCCGTAACTACTCCCGTTTGGCAGGGTAACCATACACCATCCATCCACGGACTGAGGCGTCGTGCCGGTGTTGGTGACGGCGATGTTGAAGTTGAACGATCCGCCCGTCGCCGGAATGACGATGGGTGGGTTGATCGGAGTCAGCGTGATCGTCACCGGCGGCGCCGCAGGCGCGAACCAGTTCACGATCGCCTGCATCACCTGCCAGCGAGTATAGGTGCCGTTCTGCCCGCTGATGGCTTCGAAGGGGATGGAGAAGAAGACCAGCTTCTCGTTGTTCCCGCCTTCGTAGGTCAGCCCGCCGCGCCAGGTGGAACCCTGATAAATCAGCGCTTCGCTGGCGGGCGCTAGAACGGTGATCCCGTCCGGGTTGGTCGCCGATCCGGATCCCGAACCGCCGGCGTTGCAGTCCAGTGTCATCCCGTTGGTCACGGGATTCCCCGCCACGCCGTTGAGCACCCGGATCTGCGTGTTGGCGATGCCGTAGTTGGCGTGCAGCACGTTGTGCAGAAAGTCAGGGGCGATGGTGTTCAGCGATTGGGCGATATTCTGGCCGGTGAGGAAGAGCTTTCCGCCGCCGTTCAGATACGCCTGAATCAAATTCTGCTCCTCCGTGCTGAACACGCTTGTGGAGACAAAGCCGGTGAACCAGACCATCATCGGGTATCCGGTGATCGTCGCCTGCGGCGGCACTCCGGAAGCATTGATGTCCCAGTATTCGTAAATCAAGTCCAAGCTGTCCAATACCGGGATGTAGTAGTTTTCGAAGACTCCCTGTCCATCATCGTCCACCAGCAGGATATCCGGCCAGCCGATGTAGATGGGAATATCTACATCAAACACCGTCTGCTGCGGATCCGCCACCACGTGCAGGTGCAGCGAAGACGGGTGCGGCAATGCTGTGGAATTGACGCTGAATTGGAATGGCGTCGTGTTCGTCGCTGTGCCGCCGTTGGGGATGTTGGGGAAGTTCACCGTCGGCGTCACAAACGTCAACGTCGGGTCCGTCGAGCTCAAGGTTCCAACGACGTTCGTGGCGGTCTGGTACGCCTCCTGATTGCCCAGAGTGATGAACATCGAGGCGGTTTCCCCGGGCTCCGCTCTGCCGTCGTTGTTCCCGTTGTCCTGAAGAGTATAGCTCACATAGTAAAGTCCCGGGAAGTTCACCGGAACCTGCTCGCAGTGGGACTGAATCACTTCCTTGGTCGTGTTGTTCTGCACGAAGCAGGCGATGTCCAGATTGGCTATTTGCCAGGAAGGACTCAGAGCGATGGTCGCGGTGTGATGCACGGTGTCGTTCGGTGCGGCGCTGAA
>CAZUTK010000036.1:0-30734 GCA_964623265.1 uncultured bacterium
GTCTGTGGATTAAATTCAAGAAAACGTTTCAAATATTGCTGGGTTTGTGCAGCGATCCAAAGGTAGCGGGTTTCCGTGTTGTATGCAATTCCGTAGAAATAATATCCGTCAAATACGAAACTGGTGTCTACGGCTAAAGTGTCCTGACGGAGCCGAACTAATTGACTATGAGCCTGACCCACCAAACCATGGCTCGTCATCCAAAAATTTCTTCCGTCAAATGTGATCCCCCACGGCTGTGTAATCGGAGATGGATAGATGTCAATCACTTCTAAATTATAGGGATTCACTGTATAGATTGTATGTGTGTTCGCTGCGGAATCCCAGTCAACGTGCCATAAGAGTTTTCCATCAAAATACAATCCTAACGCATAATTTGCAGGCGATGGATACTCAGCCAACAACGTCCAGTAATCCTGTGCATTCGAAAACACGCTTCCCGACGCGCATAAAAGCAGAGAGATGAACAACCGTTTCATCGCACACCTCGCTCTGAATAGATTCGAATGATGTCAATATAATGCATTTCCGTTTGTTTGTCAAGCGAATTCTTTTGCGCGGATTTTTTTCGAGCAACTTTATCTCTGGAATTTGCGTCTAAAAAATGAGCGGAGGGAAAAGACCGGCAACTGCAGAATTTCATGAATTCGGAAGAGATCGAACTGATCACACAGGCTCGCGAAGGCGACCAGAACGCATTCGCCCGGCTGGTGCAAATGCACGATTCGCGGGTCATGTCCCTCGCCCGTTCCATTTTAGGCGCCGGTTTCGATGCGGAAGAAGTCTATCAAGAGATCTTCCTGAAAGTGCACCGATCCCTCGCTTCGTTTCGTTTCGAATCGGATTTTTCCACCTGGATTCATCGCATCGCCGTGAACACAGCCTTGAGCAAGAAACGGAGTCTGACCCGGCGGCGGGAAAAAGAACAAATTATGGAAGCCGACGACTTTTTCGACACCGCTTCCTGCAACCCCTGGGACAATCCGGAGAACCTGCAATTGCGGGGGGAGATTCTGGAGCAAATCGAGAAAGCGCTGGCGGGCATTCCGCCGCGACAGCGCATCGTCTTTGTGATGAAGCATGATCAGGGAATGAAGTTGAAAGAGATCGCCAAGACATTGGGCATCGGGGAAGGGACGGTGAAAGCCTATCTTTTCCGCGCCATTGAAAATCTGCGGCGCGCATTGGAACCCTATTACCGCATCGGGGACTAGATTTCGTTTACAGTACTCGTCAACGGATGGAAGGAACATGAACTGTCAGAAATTCGAAGAAATCTACTGGCTGAAACACTACGGTGAAGCAGTTTCCGGAGATGAGAAAGCCTGGCAGGCTCATGCGGAATCCTGTCCGCTCTGCCGGGATCGTCTGGAGGAATGGGATAAGCTGCGCGCCTTGTTGACAGCTCGGGAATCCTGCATCCCCCGTCCGGAAGCCCTGGAGCGCTCCCGTCGGCAGCTCACCGCCCGATTGAACGCGAGGCATTCTACATCCCGATGGCAGCATATCGAGGAATGGGTCCGGCGGATATTAGGCCAGCAGGGGTGGTTCCGCTGGGAGTTAGGCGTCGCCGCCGCTTCACTGTTGCTCGGTTTGATCTTAGGCAGAACGCTCTTTCAGCCGGAAATCCGGATTCAATCGGGTGTTCCGACTTCGGAATCCGCGAGTTTTACGAATAACGAGAAAGAGTTCATCGCCGAAAACCTTCTGCGGGACGGGGCGCAGATCTCCAATGTGCGGGTGCGCCGTTTGCCGGATGACGAAAACACCGTGGCGGTGCATTTCACCGCCGCACGGGAGTACCGAATCACAGGCCGCCCGGATGATCCGGTCGTGCTGGATCTGCTGGGGTGGGCGGTGAAGAACGAGGACAATTCAGGGGTGCGCCTGCAATCTATCGAAGAACTGGCGCGGGCGTCTTCTCTGAGCCCGCTCGCCCGTCAGACTCTGGCGTACGCATTGGTCAACGATGAGAACCCCGGCGTGCGTCTGCGGGCGCTCGAAGCGCTGTCGGAGACCCGACCGGACGAGCTGGCAGAGCAAGCGTACCTGAGCGCGCTTTTGAAGGATCCCAATCCGGCGGTGCGGATCCGCGCGATCGACGCCTTGCTCCAATCCAGACCGCTGGAGAAGGCCGAGACCTTCATCCTGCGCGCTGCCGAACTGGATACCAACGATTACGTCCGTCTGCAGGCGCAGCGCGCGCTGCGCCAAACCCATGCGGATTATCAAGTCCTGGAGCGAGACGGCGGCTTCGGAAATTCGACCGTTCGCGGCAAATACGCGGATACGACGAAAGGGGAATCGAAGTGATGCATTCAAACTTGAGAAGAAGTTCGGGGTGGGTCGCTTTGCTGTTGCTGTTCGGATCTTTTGCAGGAGCGACGGATATTACCTACCAAAAAGAGCGCGGCGGATATCGGGTGATGGTCACCGACGTCTTCGACGCCGCGACCGGCGGCGAGCTCTCGATGAGCGGTTTGATCGGCGACTTGAAGGTCACCGGCGGCGCCGATCCGCGGGTCCAGATTCTCCAGAACTACTGGTTCGACGCCCAGAATGAAGCGGAAGCCGCCCGATTGCTGGAGAGATACCGCGCCGATGTCCGGCAGATCGGCAAGCGAATTGAAGTCACGGGGACGCCGGGGAAATACAGGAATGGATACAATGTGAATTACGATGTCCGCGTTCCGGAGAGATGCAACGTAAAAGCGGCTACTTCGGGCGGCGATATTCTGCTTCGGCAGTTGGAAGGGGAAGTCGTCGTCAATACCGCCGGCGGCGACATCACGGCGGATGCCGTATCCGGCAGCCTTAAGGGGAACACCGCCGGCGGGGACATCATCGGGCGCAACCTCGCCGGGGCGGTTTCGCTGTCCACGGCGGGAGGCGACGTCACCCTGACGGACGGCCGCGTGGGACCCTTCACTCTGAAGACTTCCGGGGGGGACATCGAGATCCAGGCGATCTTAGGAAGCGTGGACGGTTCGACCTCCGGGGGGGATATGGAGGCGCACGACGTCATCGGCAACGTGAGTCTGCGCACCTCCGGAGGTGACATCACTTTGGTGAAAGTCCAGGGCACATCGCACGACATTTCCACTTCCGGCGGAGATATTGACGTGCGTGACGTGGACGGAAATGTGCAGGCGAAGACTTCTGGCGGGAATCTCAGGGTCAACCGCGTGAAGGGGAATTTTCAGGGGAACACATCCGGCGGAGACATCAATGTCAGTGAAGTCAGCGGCGACGTGGATGTACTAACGTCGGGGGGAATCCTGGATTTAAACGCGATTGCGGGACGGCTGATCGGTAAGACGTCCGGCGGGGATGTGCGCGCCCGGGTGGTGCAGGTGGGAAAACTGAACGGACCGATCAATCTGGCGACTTCCGGCGGGGAAATCGAACTGCTGCTGCCGCCCGACGTGCAAGCCCGCATCGAAGCGCGCATCCGGATCACCGACATCTTCGGCGTCTACGACGTGCACAGTGACTTTAATCTGAAGATCAGCGAAGGAGAGGTGGAGGGCAAGAAGGGCCGGCGCGCCTTCGAAGTGACCGCCATCGGCGATCTGAACGGGGGAGGCCCGTTGATCGAATTGGAAACCGTCAACGGGGACATCAGCATAGAAAAGGTCAGGTGACATCATGACTCTCCAAGCTCGCAACGCGGTTTTTCCTGCGTGTCTCTGCTTCGTTGTGATTTTCAGCATGTTATCGGCCGCCTCCTACGCGTCCTCGGACGAGGTGCGCGTTTTCGGCGACAAGATTGTCGCGAAAGACGAGATGATTTCCGGCGATGTCATCGCCGTAACCGGCAACCTCATCATCCGCGGACGGATTGCGGGGAACGCCGTGGCGATGATCGGCGACGTGATCCTCGATTCGTCCGCCGTGGTGGACGGCGACGTCATCGCCAAGCAGGGGCGGATCTACCGCAACGAAGGCGCGCTCGTTTCCGGCAATTTAATTGAAGGATCGGTTCCATCCATAAAGATTGGCAGAGGCAATGACCTGGAACCCAACCGATCGCGGTCTTATGATTTCCGCGACGACCTCTCTCGAAGCGGCGATCCATGGGATTCGTATCATCCCCGCTGCACCAAGTCGAAGCTGTTCATTCTCGCGGAAACGGAGGTCCATTTGTCCTATACGAAGGTGGATGGATTCTATCTGGGCATTCAGTTGGACAGACTGCCGGTATATGATTACGGCATCCATTTTCGAACCTTCGCATCGGGCGGATACGCCTTCGGATCGCACACCTGGCAGGGCGGCGGAGGCTTCGGTTTCGGCGTGCTGCCCCGCAACGACGATCCGCCGGATACCGACTGGCCGCAGCGGGCGCCCACCCTGCTGGAACTGTCCTTCGATGCTTATCATCAGAATGTTACAGAAGATTCCTGGTATATGTCCGATTTTGAAAGCAGCTTGGCGTCCTTCTTCATCCACGAAGATTTTCGCGATTATTACCAGAGGGAGGGATTTGGAGTCTCTTTGACCTGCATCCCACTGTCTTTTATGGATCTGCGCCTTCGGTATCAGGCGGAACAGCAGAGCAATCTGGAGAACGCCGTTGATTGGGCGCTATTCGGAGGTGACAAGTCTTTCAGACCCAACCAGCCCATCGAACCCGGGATGCTGCGGAAATGGGTTTTCGGGATGAATCTGGATACTCGGGATGATGAGGAGGATCCGGAATCGGGCTGGCTGATCGGGGTGAATTACGAATGGTCGGATCCCCGCATCGCCTCAGACTTCGATTACCACAAGTGGGTCCTGGATTTGCGCCGGTATCAGCCGCTGGGGCGATCCATCAACTTCGACACGCGCGTCCGTCTGGGCAATTCCGAAGGCAGGCTGCCGATACAGAAGCGATTCTATCTGGGGGGTCCTTCCTCTTTGCCCGGATTCGGCTTGAAGGAATTTTCCGGCCGGGAAACCGCGCTTTGGAATTCGGAAATCCGCCTACACGGCAGCCGGCGCCACGGTTTCTTCTTGGGCATCGAGTTGTTCTTCTTCGCGGATGTCGGGATGGCCGCCGACCGGCCGCTCGCCGAATTATCGCCGGAAGAATGGGCGAGCGATGTCGGCGTGGGCATCGGCGACCCGACCGATACGGTCCGCCTGCTGGTCGCCAAGAGGACGGATACGGCGTATGATCCCTACGTCTGGATGCTGCGGATTCAGCGACCTTTTTAATCAGAAGTACATTTTTCGGAAGGCTGCGCATCAGCGCAGATTATCCGGATGAACTGGGAGGAGACGTGAAGAAACAGATGCCGATATGGATCGCGATATCCTTGGCTGCCTTCGCAGGACTGGGCTGGTGCAGGAGACAGGATCAATACGCCGATCTCAACAGGAAGATTTCCTTCGAAAAGCTGGACGAACTACGGGTGGAAATCGAAATCGGCGTGGCGGACCTGAACATCGCTCAATGCGCGGAAGACCTGCTCTTCGAAGGGAAGATCCACTACCGCCAGAAGCGCGGCGAACCGCGCATCGAATTCAATCGAACCGGGAAGACGGGCTATCTCACCATCCGGTCGGCGGATTCCGGCGACCAAGATGAACATCATTTTACGGGTCTGCGTTCCGGCGATGAGACCTGGGATCTGCGTTTCAACTCTAAAATCCCCATCAACTTCGACATCGAAGTGGGCTTGGTGGACGGAACAGTGGACTTGACTGGTATGCGCGTGACAGACCTGACCGTCAGCAGCGGCTTGTCCAATCTCGAGCTCAGCTTCTTCGAACCGAACGCGGAGACGCTCCAGGATATGAAGATCGAGTGCGGGCTGGGAGACTTCAAAGGCGTGCGCCTGGGCAATGCCAACTTTCGCAGACTGCGCGTGGAAGGAGGGTTAGGGAGCGTCAAGCTGGACTTGTCCGGGCAGTGGCGGCAGCCAGAAACGCAGATCCAAGTGGAAGCCGGCTTAGGATCCGCGCGGCTGGAGATTCCCGCTTCGCTGGGAGTCGAAGTGACTGCGCAGGATAATTTCCTCTCCTCTCTGGAGATAGACCGCGGCATCCGCGAAATCCGCAAGGGGCTTTACCGCACCGCCAACTGGGAAGATGCGGGGCAACGGCTGATCATCAATGCAGAAGTCGGTTTGGGGAGCTTCAAGATCAAAAGGACGGAATAGCGTCGTGCGTCGCGCTGCGGGTGAGGTTCACATTCTGTTCTCCTCATGATGGATGACCGCCCGCCCTCCTCTTGAGGCGGATCCCACCGACGAAAACGCCGGCTCGCAAGAGCCGGCGTTTTGCATCTCATTTGGAACGTGCGACTATTTGATCAGCATCAATTTTGTCGTCGCGCCGCCAGCAGTCGAAACGAGGCGGCAGACATAGAGGCCGGAAGGCAACCCAGATGCGTCGAAGAGGATTTCCCGTTCGCCGGCGGCGGCCCAACCGTCGAAGAGGGTCACAACTTCTCTGCCAGCTGGATCATACACGGTCAGCCGGATATCTCCGCCTGCGGGAAGATTGAAGTGAATCGTCGTCGCTGGATTGAAGGGATTGGGGTAATTCGCCAGCAAGATTTCGGACGACGGCAATGCGAGGTTTTCGAACGGTTCAACGGATGGATCCCCGTAATACACCAAACCGTAGCTTCCCGGGATCCACCCCGCTGGCATGACCGTGCCGTTGTTGATATAATCCAGGGCGTTGTGCGCCGAGCTCAGAGCGGATCCGCTGTTGGTGATCATATCCGCGCCGAAAGCGACCGCCTGCGAGACGGAGCGTTGATCCACGCTGATGATCTGCCAGGAGTATACGTATTCCGCGGCGACGTTCAGCAGCAGAGCCAGCAGTTGTTTCTTGGTCTTGTTCTTCATGCCGATCGAGCCGCCGTTCGACAAATTAAAGGTGTTGAGCATATCCTGCGGGGTGAGCGGTGCGCCATTGACCGACGAGACGCCGCTGATTGGGAAATTCGGTTCGTCATCGAAAAGTTGATACACCAGGTTGAGATATTCCTGGAGCAGATCTGCGGGCACCTGGGGATTACCGCGTCCGGTGACCGCCACCTGCGCCTGATGCTTCCAGTAGCCGATGGTGTGCGGTGTGAAATTGGAGCCTGCCAGCACCATCAGGAAGCAGCGGTAAAAGTTCGTTCCGACGATGCGGGGGTTGGCGTTCCACCAGGCGCCTTGCAAAGGATCCGTCGCCGCAACTACGCCGAGAGGCAGCAGGACTTCCACCTTGTAGCTGGTGCTGTAGGGGACGTCGTTGAAGTAGTAGATCCCCATAGGGGAAGTCAAGTTGTGCGCGGTCATAAAAGCGGCGTCCGTGTAGGTCACCGTCGAGTCCCGGAAGATGGAGAGGGTGTCGTAGAGGACCACCGTAACTCCGTTCATTCCGACGCCGGTGTCGCAGGTGCCGTTGTATATGCGCACCTGACCGTACACGTCCACCGTGGCGCTCGCCAGCGACGATCCCAGCAACAAAACCACTGCGATGTATAAAATCGTAATTCTCTTCATATTCCGATCTCCTTGTTGGTCAATTCTGTTAAGATGGTCAAATGTAGCATAAAACCGCGCTTCGAAACGTGACCCATGACACAAATTCGAAAAAATAAAAAAGTGAGGCATAAACCTCACTGAATGTCCGCACCGTCTCAAAATCAGGGATCGGCGGCGCAGCGGAACCCGATGCTGGGATGAGTTGTGATGGGATCGGCGAGATAGCGCGCTGCACAGCGCAGATCATCGGGATTCGAAAGATAGCTGCCGCCGCGGCGGACGCGGGCGCTGCCGATCGGAGTCGCAGTCCATTCAGACACATTCCCCGCCAAATTGAACGCCCCGAACCAGCTCATGCCCTCAGGATACGAATCCACGGGTTCGGGGGATCCGAAGTTTTTCCCGAAATTCGCGAGAAAATCGTTCGGAGCATCGTTTCCCCAGGGATACTTGTACCCAACTCCGATTCCGTTTAGAGCTCCAAATTCGTTGGAAATCCCGCGAGCTGCCTTTTCCCATTCGGACTCCGTGGGCAGTCGTTCCCCATAGAATTCCGCGTAGCCTTCGGCGCCGTACCAGCTCACCATCACCACCGGCATGTCTTCGTAGCCGGATTCCACCTCGAATTGCGCGAGAGAATCCACGAAGCGGATGCGGGATGCCGCCGCAGAATAGAACAGGAAAGGATGGTTTGTATCGTTTTCCAAGGCGTATCCATCGTTCACATAAATCAGATTGGAATCCAGCGCGGCGTTCAGGAAATCGGCGTATTGCTGATTGGACACTTCCCGACGATCCAGATAGAAGGAGTCCACCCAGACGGGGTTTTCGTTCTGCGGCACGGTGTAATTCCCGTATCCGGAGGGATCATCGCCTAGCACAACGTAGCCTGCGGGGACGAGCACTCGGTCTCCGACGACGATGGGATCGGGTCTTTGCGGGCTGGATTCACCGTCATCTCCGCCGCAGCCGGCGATGAAACCGACCAGCGGGATCAGCGCCGCCGAGAGCATGCGCGGCAGCAGCGCGGGTCTTCTTTGCAGAACCCGTAACAGGAAAGTCATTTTCCACATCATTTTCTTTCTACGCTGAGGATGAACACTTCAGCGTGCGCGGAGGATCTTTTCATCGTTCGGCGCTTCCCTCCGGAAAGCGTGAAACATAGGAGCGATCGTACCTTGCCCAACAGACATCACACGAAAAGCAAATCATCTTCAACGATTAGTCCATCTCCGCCAGAGGAAATCCGAGGGCGCCGGCTACGGCGCGGATCGCCAGCCTCACCTGCAGTGAATTCAGACGCAGGAAATAATTCACCGCAAACCAGAGAATCAGCACTGCGTAACCGGCGTAACATCTTTGAAACCGTTGGAGAAATTGATCCATAGCGAAGGCGGCGGGGATGATGAAAACTCCTTCAAAGGGCATCCGGAAGCGCGCGTCGGCGAAGAAGACGACCGCTACGCCGTACAGCACCAGCATATACAGATACAGAGGAAAGAAATCCCGCAGCCTGCGGCGCAATTTCCAAGCGCCGACGAGGAAAAACGGGATGACGAAGGCGTAGCCCCAAACGTACCGCCCGCGTTCATCGAGCACGTGCCAGAAGCGAAAGACCTGCTTGATGGATTTCACCACCCAGAGCATAGGGTGCTCTTTCAGCAGCGCCATTGTTTTCTGCGCCAACCGTTCGGAAGCTTCCGGTTCGCTCTGAGGCGGCGGCTCGTCGGGGTAATACAATTCGAAGAGGCGCTTCATCCCCGTTAGGCCGAAATAGTTGTTCTCCCGCAGCAAACGGTAAAATTCTTCGCTGCGCGCATTATCACGCCCTACGCTGTCCACATAGGCGAAGGCTTCATCATGTTCGTAGAGCAACAGAGGCAGCTGATTGAATCCCATCCACAGGACGACTCCCCCTTCGCTGGACGGCAGCATCCAGCGGTGATAGGCGTGATAGTTGCGGATGGTCCAGGGCACCAGCATCAAGATTCCGACGACCATCAAGACCACCGCGCGGATCCATCGCATCCGGAACGCCTCCTTCAATCGCAAGAAGACGTACACCGGCAAAATAAAGATGAACGGCAGTCCCACTCCCCGCGTCAACCCTAACAGTCCGACCAGCACACCCATCAGGATGATCTTGCGCCAGGAAGCGGTATCTTTCAAACTAACGGTGAGAAACAGGAGCAGATTGAGGAGCAGGAGGAATAAATTCTCCGTCATCAACCAGCCGACGTAATAGATGAAACCCGGATATCCCGCCGCGATGACACCCGCCAACCGGCTGGGGCGTTCCGGAAGCAACTGGCGCGCCGTGAAGTAGATCAAGAGCGGCGGCAGCGCCCCTATCAAGGCTTGGAAGAGCAAGACGACGAGATGGTGATGGCCGAAGAGAAAATAGATCAGACCGAGGAAATAGAGGTAGGCGGGGAAGCGCAAAGCCGTGGGATCGCCGAAACGATCCACGACTCCGCGGCCCTCGGCGATATTCAGCCCGAGATAATCATACTCCACGGCGTCCATATCAATCCCGAGATAATCTTTCGGGATGAGGTCAATGGAGAAGATGTAGATGATGCGGACGATCAAGCCGAGCAGGAACAGCACGGCGATGAACCGCCGAGTAGAAGGAGCCAGATCCGTCCAGTGATGGCGCAGGCTGTTCAATCGGTTTCCTTGCAGTGGGCGTTTCAGGCGGAGCACCGGCGTTATCCGGCGGATATTCAGCAACCTCCGCCTGAAAGCTGCAGATTCCTATCCGAAGCGATATTGCACACCGAAGCCTCCTCGGGGATACTTCCACTTCACGTATCCGCCGCCCGCGATGCGACAGGTGCCGCATTCGAGGCAGTTTTCGAAGGCGACCAGGCATTCCCCCGTTTCTTCGTTCAGTTCGTAGGTCTTCGCCGGGCAGATGTAGAGCACGACTTTCGTCGGGTCCGCCTTGAATTTCTCCTGATCCACCTCGATGTGCGTCTCTTTGTCGGGTTTGTATTTGACCAGGAAGAGTTTATCTTCGATGGTTTCCTTCAATTTTCCCTTCTCTTCCGATTTTCCCGGTTCCTGACTCATCGCATCGCCCTCCCCATTTTGAACACGTCTCGGACCAAATTCATCACGCCGATTTCGCGGCGGAACTTGCGCAGGACTTCTTTTTCGATTTCTGCCTTGGGTTTTTCGCTGATGGAGAAATAATCCTTCAGAAGCTCCACCAGAGCGTCCGGGTAATCCCGCAGGATGTGAGGATTCTGGTTGAAGAAAGCGGATACCCGCTGGAACTTCTTCAGATCTTTCATCACGAAGCTCTCATTCAATCGGTTCTGGTAGCTCATCAAGGTCTGCGCGGAATAATCCCCCTTTTTTTGCGCGGCGATGACGGTTTCCGCAGCCAACACACCGGAAGCCATCGCCAGATTGGATCCTTCGTGGTAGTGGCTGGCGTTGACCAATCCCGCCGCATCGCCGGTCAAGATGATCCCGTCGCGCACCAACTGCGGCAGGTGCGTATAACCGCCTTCCGGGATCATATGAGCCGCATATTCGACCGTCTCTCCGCCGCGGATCAGCGGCCGGATGGAAGGGTGCTTCTTGAACTGTTCGAGCACGTCATTGGGATTCAGATGATGGCGGTTCATATCGTGGATGGAGGCGCCGACGCCGATGGAGAGGCTCTCCTTGTTCGTATAGACGAACCCGGATCCGAACGTCCCCTGCACCGCCTGCCCGAACACTTCCCAGGCACTGCCTTCGTTGTCGTTCAGCAGGAAACGGTCCTGGATGACGGAAGCGGGCAGAGCGATGACCTCCTTGACCGCCACCGCCATATGGCGCGGATCGAATTCCCTGCGCATACCCAGCTGCTCCGCGAGAAAGGAATTGGCGCCTTCCGCCGAGATGACGACGTCGCAGCGCAATTCATCGCCGCCGGGCTCGGTCTTGACTCCGACGACTTTTCCCCCTTCGAGGATCACCTCCGAGACCATCATACCCGGGATGATCATCGCGCCCGCCGCTTCGACCTGTTCGGCATACCAGCGGTCGAATTTGGCGCGCAGCACCGTCCAGGTGTGATTGAAGGGAGGTTCGTTGAACGCCGACGTCTTGAAGTCCAGCGCCAGTTCGCCGTCGCGCGCCAGCAGGGAGAAACGGCGGTGCGTGACGTGCCGCTCCACGGGGGCTTCCTTCCAGAACTCGGGCAGCAGCTTTTCGAGAATCGTGGTGAAAAGGATGCCGCCCATAACATTCTTGGAGCCGGGGTATTCGCCTCGTTCCAACACCGCGACTTCCACGCCGGCTTTCGCCAGCGTCAGCGCCGCCGACAATCCCGCCGGACCGGCTCCGACGATGATGCAATCGAATTTTTCCGATTCAGACATATGTCATTTCATCGCTTTGATCTGCGCCGTCAAGGCGGGGATAATTTCCATCACGTCACCCACGATGCCGTAATCCGCCACCTTGAAGATAGGGGCTTCCGGATCCTTATTCACTGCGACGATCACTTTCGACGAAGTCATTCCGGCGAGGTGCTGAATGGCGCCGGAGATGCCGCAGGCGATGTAGAGGGTTGGCGCCACGATTTTACCGGTCTGCCCGACCTGATCGCTGTGCGATCTCCAACCCGAATCCACCGCGGCGCGGGAGGCGCCCACCGCGGCGCCCAGCGTCCGCGCCAGTTCTTCCAGCAGTTTGAAGTTCTCCGTCCCTTTCAATCCGCGGCCGCCGGAAACTACGATATCCGCTTCGGTCAATTCGATCGTCCCCTCCGCTTCCGCCTGGATCTGCTTCACGCGGGCTCGGATGTCCTTTTCCGACAGTTCCACATCGAGCGGCTGGACGGGGACTTCTTTCGGATCCGAGGGCGCGCACGCCGGAAACGCCTTGGGGCGGGTAGTGGCGATGCCGGGGGAAGCTTTACTGACCACCTTCATCAAGAGTTTGCCCGCGTAAATGGGGCGAACTGCTTCCAGACTCCCTCCATTCCAAGATAATTGCGTCACGTCGGATAGCACCGGGATGCCGAGGCGGGCTCCCAGACGCGGCGCCAGATCCCGTCCCATCGCCGTCCCACCGATCAAGACCGCGTCCGGCTTCTCCCTGCGGACGGCGGTTTCCAGAGCGCGGGTGTAGCCTTCCGTAGAATATTGATCCAGCAGGGGATGTTCCGCGGTTAAGATTCGATCCGGGCGGTATCCGAACAGGTTCCGGGCGAAGTTTGCGGATCCGTTTCCGATCACCAGGGCGATCAATTCTCCGCCTTCACTCAGGCGACGTCCTTCGCACAGGGCTTCGATCGCTGCCTTGCGGAATTCCCCGCTTCGCTGTTCGACAAAAACCAATGCCTTCATCCTGCCTCCTTAATGCCTCCTCGACGATCGCTTGGCGTTGACCGACCGCGAGGGCGAATTTTCGTTTAGAGCACCTTCGCTTCTTCGTGCAGAAGCCGGATCAGCTCCGGCACAGCTGCTGCGCCTTCGCCGATGATTCTCCCGCCGGAACGAGCCTTGGGATAGGAGAGGTCGAGAACTTCAAGCTGCGAAGCCTCCCCGCTGCAGGGGATTTCCGCGATCTCCTTCTTCTTCGCCAGCATGATCCCCTTCAAAGAAGCGTAGCGCGGTTCGTTCAAACCTTTTTGCGTCGTGAAAAGCGCGGGCAAGGAGGTTTCCACGACTTCGATGCCGCCTTCGAACTCTCGGTGCGCCGTAGCTTTTCCGTCGCCCAGTTCCAGCTTGATGATCGCCGAAACGCTGGGAATGCCGAGGATTTCCGCCAGCATCCCTCCGACCAGGGCTTCGTCGTCGTCCACGGCTTGTTTGCCGCAGAAGATCAGATCGTAGGGGATTTTTTTAATCGCATCCGCCAGCACCCGCGCCGTGCTCAGGCTGTCGTGCGTATGGCTGCAGACCAGATGCACCGCCTTATCCGCGCCCATCGCCAGTCCGGTGCGCAGGCTTTTCTTGACCTCCTCCGGACCCACGGAGAGCAGCGTCACCTCGCCTCCCCTCGCTTCTTTGATCCTGAGTGCTTCTTCGACGGCGAACTCATCATAGGGGTTGAGGACAAAATTCACGTCCTGAGTCTGAATGCTCCGGCCGTCCGCCGCGATCTTCACCGCCGTTTCCGTGTCCGGCACATGCTTGATGCAGACCAGCAGGTTCACAACCTCCTCCTCGCTTTCAATATCTTTCCAACGATGCTTGAATCAAAAATATAGAAAAATCCCCCGGATTTTTCAAGGGATTTCTGCGCTTTTTCCGGCGAGAGATCAAACCATCGGGAAGAGGGTCGCAAAGACGTAAAAAAACCGGACGCGTCGCCGCGACCGGTCTTTTAGCGCAAGGAGAGGATCACACTTTCTGCAATCTTTGAGTTCTGCGGAAGATCTCCAGCAGGACCAGAACCATAAACTCGAGGTTGGTGAACAGATATCGCTTCCACATCCGGTCTGGTTCCTGCATCAGGCGGAAGAACCATTCCAAGCCGGCGTTCTGCATCCAGACGGGAGCCCGTTTGGTCACACCGGCGACGACGTCGAAGCTGCCGCCGACACCGTGCACTACCGGAACGTTCATCTTGTATAGGTATTTCCGCACGAAGATCTCTTTCTTAGGAGATCCGAAGGCGAGGAAGAGGATATCCGCGCGGCTGTCGCGGATTTCCTGCGCCACCTGATCCTCTTCTTCCGGACGGAAGTAGCCGTCCCGATAGCCAGCGATTTTCAGGGTTGGGTATTTCTGAAGGTAGATACGGACCACATTCTCCACGACTTCCGGTTTGGCGCCCAAGAAGTAAATGGAATAGCCCTTTTCAGCGGCTCGTTCCACCAATTTCTCCATCAGGTCTGTGCCGTTCACCCGCCCGGGAATCGGGTCTTTCAGGAGACGGGACAACCAGACCAACGGGACGCCGTCAGCGCCTACCAGGTCCGCTTCGTTGATGATTCTGCGCAAGACGCGGTCCGTCTTCGCTTTGACTAATTTCGCCACATTCACGACCACAATCTGGTGCGGTACGCGGGTGCGGATAAATTGATCGCACAACTGTAAGGTTTCTTTCATCGAAACTTTATCTACCCGCACATCGGAGATGAAAGATTTAGCAATCGTCATAGACTTCCTCGCAGAGAAAACTGTGGATTCATTCGTGTCGAACCGATGACTATCGTATGTCTTGGTCAGGGTACGGTGAGGAGATGTGCGGATTCCTCGCGAGGAGTGATGGGGTGAGTCTTGGATAAAGATGATATAAAAAGTTCTCGCAAGCTGAAGCCGCAGTTTCTCCTTCTATACCTGTTGTCGGGCATAAGATAGACGATTCCCGACTCATAATGAGTGACGCAAAGCACAAAAATGGATTTTTTGTTATTTGCTCGCCAGCATAGATACGACGACTGCCGCCCAGCGTTGGCGAGTGAAAGGAAATTCAAAGAATTTCTCGTCCGCGGCGGGTAGCAAGGTTCAACCCGCGTGGAAAGCATAAAAAAGCCATCGGATTCACTGAACGAAAAGATGAAATGTTGGGAGGGGACACCATTCCACCTGATCGAATCCGATGGCAAGCGGTTGAACGTCAACCGGTGCAAAAATAAGCAAATGGATGGAAAAAGTCAAGCAATTTTTCATTTCTTTGTGTTTTAGATCACATTTCCGGGGTTAATCTTCGATAGCGGTTCACTTCGAGGTGCGCCAGACGGGTCGGTTCGGGCAGGCGCGATTTTAGAAGACAGGTGCGCACGAGTTCAACCGACTGCTCAAGGGTGACAAGATGCCCGGGCGAAACGTACACCGGCTTCGATCCTCTGCGGGTTCGCAACGCAGCCCCTAAAACGCGTCCCCGAAAGATGAGTTCCGTCCAGGAGCCGGGCGTATCGTCCGGTTCGCGATATTCCCCCACCAACCTGGTCTTGGCGCAGCCGACGACGGGCAGATCCAGCCACAAACCGAGATGGCACGCCAGACCGAAGAAACGCGGATGCGCCAGCCCCTGTCCGTCGCAGATCACCGCATCCGGACGATTCCGAATCCGCCGGAAGGCTTGCAAAGCGACGGGGAGTTCCCGGAAGGACAGAAGGCCGGGGATATAGGGGAAGCCGGCGGCGCCGCGGGCGTGCGCCGTTTCCACGATCCTGAATTCGGGGAGTTCGAGGATTACGACCGCCGCCCAGAGGATCTTGCCGCCGCGTTCGCTGGAAACATCCACTCCGGCGATGCGCCGGAAAGATGCGCTCGTCTCCACGGGCGTCAAAGTAATTTTTCCCGCCAGCTCCTCCTGCAAGGCGATGGAAGCGCGGGGGTCTCGGGTCCAGTCGTGGAGTTTTCGAATCCGCATATCGGTTTTTTAATCTAAATTTAGATCGAGAAAAAACCAAAAAATCGCTTTTCTTCGCGAAGGAAATGCAGTAAATTATTTGAAAGCGTCGAGTGTCTGATCCAGCAACAGTGGCGGGCGGCTGCTTTGCGCGGCCCTGAAACTGGCGAATTTAGACCTCGCATATGGTTCAACTGGAGGTGCAGCATGCCGCAGGGCACGGTGAAGTGGTTCAATGCCACGAAAGGGTTCGGTTTTATCACGTCGGATGAGGGCGGAGATGTTTTCGTCCACCGCAGCGATCTGGGCGAAGTGGGTTTTCGGCGCGAACTTTTTGAAAATCAGCGCGTCGAGTTCGAAGTCGCTGAAGGTCGAAAAGGACCCAAAGCCATCAACGTGAAGGTGATTGAATAACTTCGCGTACTGGACTTGCACGGCGATCTTGCGATCGCCGTTTTTTTTATAATTTACGGCAAAAAATGCCGCGGATCAAGGCGGAAGCATAATTTTTCCTCTGCGGGCGCCGCCTCCGTTGCTCCTTCGAAACCGCGCGAATTGGAATTGACTTTCCCACCCCGATGCGCTATATTTCGTCAGCGCACACCTATCGCATCGCCATACCATGACGACCGACCTGACGACCAATCAAGAAACCGTCCTGCTGCTGCTGCGGCGCATCCATTTCTTCGACGGTTTGAAATTCGAGGAACTGGAACGGATCTCCAACCTGGTCACCATTCTGTCGGTGGAACCGGGCGAGATCATCTTCCGCAGCGGGGATCCCGCCGAAGCCTTTTACATCATCGAACACGGGCGGGTGGAGATTGTGCGGGAGCTGGAAACCGGCGAAGAAGTCATCGCGACGCTGGGGCGATCGGGGGATTTCTTCGGGGAAATGGCGCTGTTCGAGGACCGCCCTCGTTCCGCCACCGTGCGCGCCAGGACGAAATGCGAGCTGCTGGTGCTGTCTCGACCTGACTTCGAGGATCTAATCCGGCAGCATCCTTCCGTCCATCTGGAAGTCACCCGCTCGCTGTCGCACAATCTGCGCCGCAGCGACACCCGTTTCGTGGAAAAATTGCTGGAGAAGAACAAGCAGCTGGCGCAGGCTCTGGCGGATTTGAAAGCGGCGCAGGAAGAGCTACTGAAAAAGGAACGCCATTCGCTCGTCGGCCGCTTGATGTCGGGGATCATCCACGACCTGAAGAAGCCGCTGACGTGCATCAGCGGGTACGCTCAGCTGCTGGGTCGAAAGTCGCTGGAAGACGAAAAGAGGCTGCGCTATTCGCAGTCCATCCTCCGAGAAGTTCAACGTCTGGTGGATATGACCAATGATATTCTGAATTTCTCCAAAGGGGACAACGAAATCAGCCGCCGGCCGATCCAATTCGACGCCTGGCTGCAGGAAGTGATGGAATTGATTCGACAGGATCTGCAGAACAACGGGATCCGCTGCGAGGAGGACATCCAGTATCACGGGATGATTTCTCTGGATCCGGACAAATTCAAGAATGTCTTCTTCAACCTCGCCGCGAACGCGGCGAACGCGATGCCGAACGGCGGCACATTCAAAATCCGCTGCAGGAAAGTCAAAGGGGAAATCCGGATGATCTTCTCCGATACCGGAACAGGGATGACGGAGGAAGTCCAGCGGCGAGTCTTCGAAGATTTCTTTTCCCATCGCAAGGAAGGATCCGGTCTGGGAATGGCGATCGTCAAGCGCATCGTGGAAGCTCACCAAGGGACGATCCAGGTGGACAGCATCCTCGGAAAGGGAAGCACGTTTGAAATTCGATTGCCGCTGGAGGCCTAATGATGAACGTTATCCGATTTTTCCTTTTTCTCGCCGCATCTTGCCTAATAGACTTCAGCCCACCGATTCTCAACTTCGACGCTCAGGCGCAAACCCTACCCGAATTTCCTATGCGCGTCGGCTTTCTCCGCGAGGAACCGGAAATCTGCGTGACGCCGGACGGTTCGGCGGTCATCACCCTCTCCGTGCGGGATTCCTGCGCGGGGGGAGAAGCCTATCTGGGGGTCTTCCCGGCGGAGGGGCAATTGCAGTATCCGCTCTACCTCCTCGCCGGCGAAGTGACCGTCCCGTCGCCGGAACAGGTGGTCGCGCGATTTCCTCTGAAAACGCTGGAATCCGCCGAAAGAGATATTCGCCGTCTGCGGGAGAGCCGGGGCGGGCGCCTCGCCGTGCGCCTGCAGATCTGGGAGAAGAAAACTCAGATTCTGGATCGAATTTTCGCGTATGCGCGTTCGGACGAAGAGGTGTACAGCCGAGTTCCCACGCTGATCTCCGGACCCTTCGCGGATTGCGTGACGGATCACAGCGCGGTGGTCTCTTTCGATTTCGACGCGCCTCTCCCCTGCCGGATCCGCCTGCAGCCCGGCGACCGCGAGATCGTCATTCAGGACGCGCGGCAGCATCATGAGATCGCGTTGGTTGGGCTATCGTCAGAATCCATCCACCGCTACCGGGTCCAATGGGAAAATCAGGGGTTGTCTTACTCCAGCATCGAATATTCGTTCCGGACGGCTCCCGAAACCGGATCGAAGGGAACAACTCGCTTTGCGGTGTTCTGCGACAGCCGCGGATCCGCAGGCGGAGGCGAAGCGGACGTGGAAGGCGTGCAGCGCGCCGCACTGGTGAAACTGATGAATCTGGCGTACCGCAAGGAAGCCGACTTCATCGTCTTTCCCGGCGATCTGGTCAGCGGATCCACCAGCAATCCGGATGAATTGGAGCGGCAGTTTCGATCCTGGAAACGCATCACGGCGCCCGTGGCGGGATCCATCCCGGTGTATGAAGGGATGGGAAATCACGATTGCACGGGCAGATGGGTGGGCGAAACGATCCGGGATTACGTGCCGAGATCTCGGGAGGAGACATCGGAAGCGATCTTCGCCAGGAATTTCGTGAATCCCGAAAACGGTCCCCGCAACGCTCCCCCGGGCGCGCCGCCGTATCTCGAAAATGTGTACTCCTTCGACTGGGGCGGAGTCCATTTTGCCGTATTGAACACGAACTACCACCAGAAAGGGGAAGGCGAAGCGGTCCGACCTCTCTTCGGCAATCTGCAGGGATCCCTGCAGGCGGAACAGTTGGATTGGCTGGAAGAAGATCTGGAGAAAGCGCAGCGGCGCGGGATGAAATACCTCTTCGTCGCCGCGCACGAACCGGCGTTTCCCTGCGGGGGTCATGCGGCGGACGCGATGTGGTGGCGGGGGACGATCCCGGAAATCAATGAGAGTCGGAATCGCTTCTGGGAGATTCTCAGCCGCCACTCGGTGGTCTGCGCGTTCTTCGGCGATGAACACAATTACAGCCGCGCGCTGATTGATTCGACGGTGAATCCGCAGTTCAAACAGCCGATCTGGCAGATCATCACCGGCGGCGCGGGGGCGCCGACTTATGCGCAGGATCCGACTGTCCCCTGGGCGGATAAAGTCCGCGCTTTTTTCCCAGTGCATCACCTCTGCTTCGTGGAAGCGGAGGAAGAGCACATATGGCTTACCGTCCTATCGGCGAAAGGTGATCAACTGGAACGAGTGGATCTTCTGCAGCGTTGAAAGGTCGCGCACACAGCGGACAGAAGTTCAATAGATCTAAAAAAGAATAAGCGCGGAATTCGCAGCCGCGCTTTTTAATCTTCGTACAAGCCGTTTTCAATCGGCGGCGGATTCCCCCAAAGGCGGCAACGAAACATCCAGAAACTCGAGCAGACCCCGCAGCCCGCCTCCGGAGACGTCTTCGATGCGCGCCTCGCGGATTTTTTCCCCCTTCAGAGTGAACGTCATCATATGCCGGGGCAGCGCCACCACTTTGCCCGTCGGCTGGATGGGCGTAATGCCGGGAATCTGAAAAACCCCCGTATGCGTCCCAACCGCATCGAAGATGGTCTTCACCATATCGCCTTCCGCCGCCAGGAAGCGCAGGTTGAGGGAGTAGTCCGGAAACCCCTGTTTTAAGGAAGTCATCAATTCGAAGTATTTGCGTTTATTGTAGGGCTTTTCCACGGTACCCCAATACGTGAAATCATCCGTGAAATACTGATCGGCGGCCGCAAACTCCCCCTCTTCCAACGCCTGATACGCCTTGCGAATGATCTCGAATTTCGACACGCGAACTCCAGCAGCAAATTCGATCTATGAATGTTCTTACAGCTTTGTTCAGCGGATGCGAACCATTAGACCCGTCGCTTCCCATCTGCATACAAAGGATTAATATAGTCAAGGATCCGCCGAAAATTCAAGGAATAATTCGCCCATTGTGCATCCATATCGCCTTTTCGCCGTTTTTCGCGAGAGATCGGCAGGAGGCTGCAGGGAACGGCGAGGTTATTTCACCTTCACCAACTTGGTGACGGTGGAATTCCCCGCCTGAACGGCTCGCAGGAAGTAGGTCCCCGCAGGCAGATCATTCAAATCCAGAGGCAGACGGGTCACTTCGCCGAATCGGACGATCCCGTACTGGTCGTTCCTGACGATCCGGCCCGAAACATCGAGCAGCTGCAGAGTGAGAGCTCCCTGACTCACCCAGCCGGTGAGATCCACGGTCACCGACGGATTGAAGGGATTCGGATAGACAGCGAGAAGCGACGGAGTTTTCGGCGGAATGCCAGGGTCATCGGCTATCCCGCTGACGAATTCCGGCAGCGCGGCGCTGATCGTATAGATGTAATCGCCGAAATTGTTGCCGTTGTTGTTCGCGGCATTGCCTGCGATGTAGAAGTACACCGTATCCGAACCGGCAGACGGCGCAGTCCAGGTGATCTCCCAGGAACCGCTGTTCTGCCCAGCCTGCGTCCCCGGCGCGGTGTGCTTCAGGTAATCCCGGCTGTTTCCAGTCCCCATTGAAATCTGCGAAAAACTCGGATTTCCAGGCGCTAATTGACCGCCGCGCGTTCCGATGCTTACGATGGACGTCATCTCGAACCCCCAGCGCTGTTGACCGGCTTGCTGGATCGTCAGAGTGAACGTGTACACCGAGTCGGGTTGATAAGCCTGCGGCAGATCGAGGAGCTGAACGACTCCGGATCCGCTGTTCAATGGAAAGGAGTTATGGCAGAGCGTGCAGTTGGCGTGGATCGGCGGATCGCCGGCCAAGCCGTCCGGCGGACCGGAGGAAAAGCCCCAAGCCATCAGCGTCAGCGCAAAGACCGGCGGCAGCGCGCCGAGCCGCCGGATCACCAAAGCGGCTGTTTTTACGATCGTTCGTGCTCTCATAGGATCCCTTTCGATTTTCATTGACTTCACGTCGTTTCATGAATTTAATGGATGTATATGGATCGAGATTCACCCCCATCCGCAGATTCCGTTTGTTCCAAGGATCACATAGATTCAACCAAGACTAAATTTTTACGATATCGGTAGAGAAGTTGTTGGTGTATATTCGTCTTCAGTCCGTTGAATCTCAACTTCTTCAGACGGAGGCGCAAGACTATTTCGACAGAAAATACTTGGAATCGGCATAAAATTATATTATATTTTTAGTTCAATTTTCAGGCCCCATCGTCTAGTGGTAGGACTCAAGATTTTCGATCTTGCAACAGGGGTTCGAACCCCCTTGGGGTCACATTTGCAATAGCGATCGTGATTCGTTGAAACATCCTGATCCCCTCGTTCCGATTCAATTGGTCACCATCGGTGAAACGCCGAAATATGCACGCATTCCGGCTCTAAGGTTCAACTCAGGGGAGAATCATGAGCAAACCGGTGTTGGTAGTGGATGATGATCCGACTATTCGGACGATTCTGAACGATTATTTGACCACCCTCGGATTCCAGGTTCTGCATGCGGACGATGGTCACAAGGGATGGGAGATTTTCAAGACGGAGCAGCCTGCGTTGGTCATCGCGGATATCTTTATGCCGGGGATGACGGGCGTCGAATTGTTGGAGAAGATCAAGGCTTCTGAACATCCAGCGCCGGTCGTCCTGATCAGCGGCGTTCAGCTTTCCGAAGCGGAAATACAGATGCAGCGCGAGCGGGCGGATGGATTTCTGGAGAAACCGTATATGTTCTGGCAATTGAAGGAATTGATCACAAAGCTCCTGCCGGATTCGGCAGGCGCTTCATAAACCGAATCGCATCATCCAAGAACGGCTGCGAAGAACCGCAGCCGTTTTTTTTACAGGATGTAGCGGGACAGGTCTTCGTCGGAGATGATTTTATCCAGCTTTTCCCGCACCTGTTTGTGGTCAATCCGCACTTCTTTGATGCCGGATCGGGGGAGTTCGAAGAGGAGGTCTTCCAGCAGCGTATTCATAATGGTATGCAGTCGCCGGGCGCCGATGTTTTCCATCTTGCGGTTGGCGTGATCTGCGATAACGGCGATTTCCCGGATGGCTTCTTTCGTAAAACTCAGGTTCACCCCTTCGGTCTTCAGCAGTTCGATGTACTGCTTGACCAGCGCGTTCTTCGGTTCTGTGAGGATTTTCACGAACTCTTTCGCAGTGAGGGCGCTCAGTTCCACGCGGATCGGGAAGCGTCCCTGCAGTTCCGGGATCAGATCAGACGGTTTGGCGGAATGGAAGGCGCCCGCGGCGATGAAGAGGATGTGATCCGTCTTGACGATGCCGTACTTGGTGATGACGGATGTGCCTTCGATGACCGGCAGGATGTCGCGCTGGACCCCTTCGCGGCTGACATCCGGTCCCGCGCCGCCGTCGGCGCCGACGATTTTGTCTATTTCATCAATGAAGATGATCCCGAGGTTTTCCGTGCGCTGCAGGGCGTCGCTGATCACTTTGTCCATATCCACCAGCTTGTTCGCCTCTTCCTGAATCAGGATCTGGCGGGCTTCGGCGACCGTCGCCTTGCGTTTCTTGCGTTTCTTGGGCATCAAACCGCCGAAGAGCTCCTGCACGTTCAAGCCCATCTCCTCGATGCCGACGGGGCTGAAGATCTGCATCATGCTGAAGTGCTCGTCCGTCACGTCCAGTTCCACCGTTCGGTCTTCCAGTTCGCCGTTTTGCAGGCGCGACCGGATTTTCTCTCGGGTCCGGCCGTGCTTTTCCTGAATTTCCGCGCGGGCGTGCTGCAAGGCGGGGGTCTCTTCGATCAGCATCGGAGGCGCATCGGAAGCGATCTGGGAATGCGGCAGCAGGAGATTCAGGAGGCGTTCTTCGGCGGCGGCTTCCGCCAGGGGCTGGACGGCCTGTGCGGCTTCCGCTTTGACTCGCGAGACGGCGATGTCCATCAGGTCCCGGATCATAGATTCGACGTCTCTGCCGACATACCCCACTTCGGTGAACTTGGAAGCCTCGACTTTGAGAAACGGCGCGTTCGCCAACCCCGCCAAACGCCGTGCGATTTCCGTTTTGCCCACGCCGGTGGGACCGATCATAATGATGTTGTTGGGCATGATCTCTTCGCGAAGTTCGCTCTGGACCTGCTGGCGTCTCCAGCGGTTGCGCAGAGCGATCGCCACGCAGCGTTTGGCTTTTTCCTGTCCGATGATATATTTATCCAGCTCCTTGACGATCTGTCTGGGAGTGAGCTCGCTGTGGCGGTGCCACCACTCTTTGCGGTTGTTTTTCACTTAGATTTCCTCGATGGTGATCTGGTCGTTGGTGTAGATACAGATGGAGGAAGCGATCTTCATCGTTTCTTCGACGATTTCGCGGGGGGAGAGCCGGGTGTGCTTCAGAAGTGCCCGCGCGGCGCCCAGAGCTTCCGGGGCGCCGGAACCGATCGCCAGGATGCCATCATCCGGTTCGATGATTTCGCCGGTGCCGCTGATCATCAGCAGGGCATCCTTATCTACGACCGCCAGGACCGCTTCGAGGTTCCGCAGGTACTTGTCCGTGCGCCACTCCTTCGCCAACTCGACGGCGGCGCGGCGCAGGTCTCCGGGGTGAGCTTCCAGATGCTCCTCGAATTTTTCGAACAGGGTCAGCGCATCCGCCGCCGCTCCGGCGAAGCCCGCCAGCACCTTGCCGTCCGCCATCCGCCGGATTTTCTTCCCGCTGTGCTTCAGGATGATCTCACCGTAGGTGAGCTGTCCATCCCCTCCGATCGCCGCGTGGTTCTTCTGCTTCACGGCGACGATCGTCGTGCTTCGGAAAGGCTTCTGGATCATCGGCATCCTCTCTGTATCGTATTCCCGCGTTGTGCAACCTTCAGAAGGGTGTCGCCGGCGCATCACCCGGCGGCGGAAGCTTCTTGCCGCTGTATTCCAGCCCCGGATGCTTGGGCAGCGCCCAGAAGGTGCGACTCTGCAAATCCTTGATTTTCGCTTTAATTTCCCGCAGTTCCGCGGTGATTTCCAATTTGTTTTCGTCCTTTAGATCCTGCGCCCGATTTCGGTATCGCTTTTCTTCCCGCTCGATCAGCAAGCCGCGCAGGCAATCTTGCGCAATCTTGAAATCCAAATAGCGGCGCATAGCTTTGCGGTCCACGCCGGCTTCGGCTTCCGCTTCGAGCTGAGACAGCGCCTGAGCGATAAAGCTCGAATCCTCGATGAGGCTCTCTTCCCCGATCAGCTCCTCCCCCTGCAGAGGTTCCCCCTTCATCCAGGCGGTTTCCAGTTTTTCGGCGATCCGCTTTAATGGACCCGGCGTGAAATCTTCGGCGTTCAATTCCTTGAAGGCCATCGTCTGCAATTCCGGCTGACGCAGCAGCGCCTCCAGCAGTTCCCGCTCTCTGGCGGGAAATTTCGCGGCTGGCGTGAGGCTCTTCACCCCGCCGGCGCCGGAGCGATTTTCAGATCGGCGAACCGAACGGTTGACCTGCTGCAAAGCTTTCTGCAATTCATCCAGCATCGTTTTTTCCGACAAGCCGATTTCCCGAGCGGCTTGCAGTGCCGACAGTTCCCGTTGAACGGGGTCGGGAATCAGGGTTATGCTTTGGATGATATCCCGCACGGCTTCGGTTCGCGAAAGGACGGATCCTCGAGTCCGGGCAGAGGCGTCTCCGCCGGACATCGCGGCCTTGCTCTGCATCTCCTCTTCCCGACGATACAGCCGGATGCGGTAAGCGATGGAATCTTGCGCGGCTTCCACCAATTGAGCGAAGGCGGCGGCGCCTTCCGAGCGGATGAAGCTGTCGGGATCATGTGCTGCGGGAAGACCGACGACTCTCACTTCCAGACCAGCGCCAAGCAGGACGTCTCCGCCGCGCAGGGACGCCTTCGATCCGGCAGCGTCGCCGTCGAAGATCAGGACGATGCGGCGGCAGAACCGTCGCAGGAGATGCGCCTGTTCGATGGTCAGAGCCGTGCCGGATGTGGCGACCGCATGCGCGAAACCGGCTTCGTGCAGCCGGATTAAATCCATATAGCCTTCCACGATCAAGCACTCCCCCCGCCGGCGGATCGCTTCCCGCGCCTGGGATAAGCCGTAGAGAATCCTGCTTTTATGGTAAATGGGCGTTTCAGGCGAATTGATGTATTTGGGGGATTCTTCGCCGGCTGGGGCGGAACCTTTTTCCGACGCAGACAGGCTCAAAATTCTCCCGCCGAAACCGACCACCTTCCCCGACGCCTGTCGGCTCCTCGTGGACAGGCTCAAGATGGGGAACATCAGACGCCCGCGAAAGCGGTCGTATGGTTTGTCCCCTTTCTGCATAATCAAGCCGGCGTCCAGCAGATTCCGCAGAGTCACTGTTTCGCCGCTCGGCGCTTGTTTTTCCTGCTGACGCGCGAACTGGATCAACCCATCCCAGCGGTTCGGTGCGTAGCCCAGACGGAATTCCCTCGCTAAATCGGGGCTGATTCCCCGCGATTTGAGGTAAGTCCGCGCTTGCTCAAACTCCTCGCCTTTTCCTTCGAGCAGGCAGCGGGTGTAGAATTGCGCGGCGAGTTCGTTGGCGCGATAGAGGGCATCCAAGTAACGGAGGCTCTCATCCTCCTGGTCGGTGCGGCGAGATTCCGCCGCCGAAGGGAGGGCGATTCCGCAGCGTTCCGCCAGCTCGCGAGCCGCTTCCGCGAAGCTGAGCTTATCGTGCAGCTGCAGAAAAGTGAATGCATTGCCTCCCACCCCGCAGCCGAAGCAGTGAAAGATGCCCTTGCTCGGATTCACAGAGAAGGATGGGGTTTTCTCCGAGTGGAAGGGGCATAAACCGAAGTAGTTGCCCCCCTTGCGTTCCAGTTGGACGTAGCTTGAGATCAGTTCCACGATATCCGTGGCTTCGCGGATGCGTTCAATGATTTCCGCCGGGATTCTGCTTGACATCTTTCAGCATTTCATCTTGGAAAAAGCACAAACCGCAGCGCAGTGGACCCTGCAACAAGATACAATTTCTTGCAGGAAAAGTCAACCGAAACTTTTTGCACTCCCCGTCTGCTGGGAATCCCATTCGGAGCCGGGTTCCTAAATCAATGGATTACCCTCTTTGTGTCAGAATTTCCTCGCCGATGCGCGCCAGGGTCAGATTCTGGAGCGAGCCGGTATGAAAGTCGTAGAATTGGAAGGGCTCCGAGTCGCCGCGCCAGGATGCAGAATGCTCGGGGTTCTGGAGCCAGAGGAGAGCTCGCGCGCGCGAAATATGGGCAAGCGCCAGCAGACTGCAACCGCGGATCATAGGGTCAGCGGAACGCAGAGATTGGGTCAGTGATTCGGTCAGATGAACGAAAGGGTTCGATTTCGCCGCGGCGATCCGCGCGACTGCTCGGATCACACCGCGGCGGTAAGGTTCGGAATCTCGATGATCCAGCAGCGGAGCGGCGAATTCTGAAATCAACTCCGGGACGTTGACGAGGATTTCGGCGATGACGTCCGGCGCGCTCCAGTGGGAATTTCCGGACTCGTCATTCATCCCCCATAGCAATCTGCGCAGCATATCCCGGACGGGCTCCAAAGATCCATCGCCAACCTGGATTTTCCATGCGGCGATCCAGCCGATGGCTTCGATCGCCCGCCAGCGGATCAGCGGATCGGTTTCCAGAGTAAGCGGATTCAGAATGCGCCAGGGGCTGCGATCTTCCTGCGCCCAGCGCCAAATCCCCGCCTTATCCCGATCTTCCAGCAGCCGGCGGACGGTTTCCCGGCGGTTTTGTTTCTGTGTGGCAGGTTCAAGCATAGAGTGGCTTTTTTATGAGTATGGTCTTGCGAACTTGGCAAATTTTAATTATTTTTATGATATTTTTACGCGTGAACCACCGCACTGCATCGGAAACCGCGGCTGGTGTGCATTCGTCGCCTCAACGTCTTGAAGAACGGTTCGCGCGAGTGGAGGATATGCCGATCTCCCGGGGATGATCCGAAAACCGTCTGGATCGTCAATTTTCAGGGAAAAGATGAGAGAATTCCGACTGCCGAAACTGGCCTACAACTGGATCAGCGCGCTGGGCGCGATGACCGCCCTGATCGCTCTGATGATTATGTTGTTCCTATACGTCATCGGCATCTTCGCGAAGCAGACCAACCCCTACCTGGGCATCATCCTCTACATGATCTCGCCCGCTTTTCTGGTCGGCGGAATGCTTCTCATCCCTGTGGGGATGCTCTTCCGGTGGCGCGCTCTGCGCAAGTCGGCGGGGGAGGCGATCCCCGCTTGGCCCGCCATTGATTTGAACCGGAAGGATCAGCGCAATGCGGCGGTGGTCTTCATCTTCGGGTCGTTTTTATTCCTGGTGGTCAGCGCCGTGGGCAGCTACCAGGCGTTCCACTTCACGGAATCGGTCACCTTTTGCGGCAAGGTCTGCCACACGGTGATGAAGCCGGAATACACCGCTTACCAGAATTCTCCTCACGCCCGCGTCGCCTGCGTGGAATGCCACGTAGGACCCGGCGCGGACTGGTACGCTAAATCGAAGTTAGCCGGAATGTACCAGGTGTACGCGGTTCTCGCCGATGTCTATCCTCGGCCGATCGAAGTCCCCATCAAGAATCTGCGACCGGCGCGGGAAACCTGCGAGCAGTGCCACTGGCCTCAGAAGTTCTTCGGATCTCAGCAGCGCATCTTCGACCATTACCTCTACGATGAAAAGAATACTCATTGGCCCATCAATCTGTTGGTCAAGACCGGCGGCGGAGATCCCAAGACCGGCAAGGTTTCAGGCATTCACTGGCATATGTTTATAGACAACCAGATCGAATACATCGCACGGGACAAGAGCCGTCTGGACATCCCCTGGGTTCGAAAGACGGATTTAAAGACCGGCAGAGTGCTCGTCTATCAGAATACGGAAAATCCTTTGACGGAAGAGGAGATCAAGAAGGCGACGCCGCGGGTTCTGGATTGCATGGACTGCCACGACCGCCCCAGCCACATCTACAATTCGCCGGATCACGCCATTGACCAGGCGATTCAGGTGGGCGCCCTGCCGAAAGAGCTGCCGGAAATCAAGAAGATCGCCGTGGAGGCGATGGCGAAACCATACGAAACCGAGGAAGAGGCGATCGCGGGCATCGCGGGAACAATAGACGATTTCTATCGCAGGAATTACCCCGACATTTTCCGGGAACAGCACTCGCTCATCAATACCGCGATTTTGACCACACAACGGGAATTCGCGCGCAACATCTTCCCCAATATGCGGGTGCGCTGGGAAGCGTATCCCAACAACATCGGGCACTTTTACAACGTCGGCTGCTTCCGCTGCCACGAAGGCAAGCACTTCGCCGAAGACGGGCAGACCATCACGCGGGATTGCCACGCCTGCCACACGATCTTATCTCAGGGCAGCGGCGAACGCGCCGCTTGGGCAAAGGATGAAGCGGGCTTGGCGTTCGATCATCCCGTGGACATCGGCGACGCCTGGCAGGAAGTCGGCTGTTACGAATGCCACACCGGTGTGCAGCCGTAATGCAGAGAAGGCGTGGCGATCACTCCAGCTCCACGATCGTCACCCCGAACTCCCCCTCTTCCGGTCTGCCGTAGCGAAAGGATTTGACGCCCGGGTATCCTTCCAAGATCTCCCGCACGCGCTTGCGCAGAGCTCCCGTCCCCTTGCCGTGGATGATCCGCACGGACTTCCATCCGGACACCGCGCAGTCGCTCAGATATTTCTCCACCGCGAAAACGGCTTCGTCGCCGGTCATACCGCGCAAATCTAATTGATAGGCGCCGGCGGGCGGCGCCGCCAGCGAAATCTTCACGTCGCCTCCCTCGCGATCCGATTTCGGCGGCGGAACCGGCGTCAGGCGGGAGACTTCGATCCAGAGGTGCAAGCCGCCGACTTCCAGCATCACTTCTTTTCCGTCTTTCTTCACGGCGGAAACCTGCACCGGATTTTGCAACTCGTCCAGCCGCACCCAATCGCCGACCGCGAGAGACCGCGCAGACGGAGCCGCCTCTTCGTCCACACCTGTTTTCGATTCCGACACTCCAGGCTTTGGAACGCTCCGTTTCGACGACGTTTCCGCCAGCAGCGCGGCGATTTTCTCCTTCTCGGCTTTCACCGCGTGGTGCGCCGCGGCGATCGCCTCTCGGGACGCCTGCTGTTCCCGGATCGCCTTGACCTGAGCTTCGATCATTTTATTGGCGCTGCGGAGAATATCCTTCGCTTCCCGCGCAGCCTGCGCCAGACGCTCTTTTTCGGTACGGGTCAGGTGATCCAGCCGCTCCTGATAGAGCTTGCGCAGGGCTTCCATCTCAATCGCCTTCGTTTCCGCCTTCCGCCGGGCGGATTCGGAGCGGCGCAGGGATTCGTTCAGCCGCGCCAGCAAATCCTCCAATTGATTTCGTTCTTCGCCGAGAAATCGGCGCGCGCGCTGCAGGAGGTCTTCCGGCATTCCCACGCGGGCGCTGATTTCCAACGCGTAGGAACTGCCCGGCACTCCCGGCCGGAAGCGAAAAGTCGGCCGCAGAGTGGTCTGGTCGAATTCCATGCTTCCGTTGAAGATGCCGGGCGTTTCATGGGCGAAGGCTTTCAGAGTCCCCTGATGTGTCGTCACCACGCCGAGGGCGCCTTGCTGCTGGAGGATCAGCAGAGCCGCCCGCGCCAGAGCCGATCCTTCCGCCGGATCCGTGCCGGCGCCGATCTCGTCCAGGAGGACGAGTTTGGGGTGCCGTTCATCCGCCAGCGCCGCCTTCAGTCGCATAAGATGCGATGTGAAGGTCGAGAGGTCCTGTTCCACCGACTGCGGATCTCCGATATCGCAGTGCAGGCTCTGCAACACTGGGATCTGCGTCCCTTCTTCCGCCGGGATGTGCATCCCGCAGGCAGCCATCAAGCAGAGCAATCCCACGGTCTTCAATGCGACGGTCTTGCCGCCGGCGTTGGGTCCGGTGATCACCAGAATGCAGCCGTCTTCACCTCCCAGGGTTAAGCTCAGAGGGACGACATCCACATCCGCCCGCAGCGCGAGCAAGGGGTGCCGGGCGTTGACCAATCTGACCAGCGGCTGCTCTGCGATTTCAGGGGGCACGCACGCCAACTTGCGAGCAAGACGAGCCTTCGCGAGGATGACATCATAGCGGACGAGGATTTCGAAGGCGGCGCGAATTTCAGCCAGATGGGCGCGGACAGCATCGCAGAGCTGCGCGAGGATGCGATGGATTTCCCGCAACTCTTCCGCCGCCAATTTGCGGATGGCGTTTCCGATGGCAATGGCTTCCAGCGGCTCGACGAAGAGGGTGGCGCCGGAAGCGGATTCATCCTGGATCACGCCGGAAACTCTGCTGCGATATTCCGCCTTGACGGGGATGAGCAATCTGCCTTCGCGGTAGGTTGGCGCATCTTCCTGAGTATATTTCTGCGCCGACCATTTCTTCAGCACCGTTTCCAACACATCCCGCTGGCGGCGGATTTCGGCTTCCTTTTGCCGGCGCAGGCGCTTCAGTTCCGGGCTGGCGGTGTCGCAGATCTCGCCGGACGCGTCGAAGACCCGATCCATCTCGGCGATCAAGCCGCGGAAATCGCTTAATCCCTTGGCAGGTTCCGCCAGCGCAGGATAGGAAAGATCTCCCCGCGAAAACAGCTTCTTCACAGCGGCGACGGCGCGCAAAACATCCAGTAGGGGGAGATATTCGTCCCGATTCAGAAGCGCGCC